>NZ_CVTN01000065.1:230864-282934 GCF_900004915.1 Pseudomonas sp. 31 R 17 | reverse complement strand
GCTTACTTTTGCGCTTTTCAAAAGTGAGCCGCTGTAAAAGCGGAACCATTAGCAGCCGTTACCGCAGAAACGGATATGTACTCAACCCAATCCAGCATCCTGGTCGGCCCAGAGGCCGCCATCGGGAGCAAGCCCCCTCCCACAGTTGGGCCCGGATCGACCCAACATCCTGGTCGGTCCTGAGGCCGCCATCGGGGGCAAGCCCCCTCCCACAGGGGATCTGCGCTAACTGATTGGCATCAGGGCAAGCCTGCTCCCCTATTTCCCGGCTCCGGTTCAGCCTAAGGGTTCAGGCTGCGGAACGCGCCGCCGCATTGGTCGGCTGCAACTTGAACACGTAATACAGCACCGTCAACAGCACCAGAAACGCAGGCCCCACATACAACGCCACCCGTGTGTCCGGGAAGTACGCCATCAAGCCCACCACCAACAGCAAAAACGCCAGCGCCAGGTAGGAACTGACCGGGTACAGCCACATGCGGTACTGCAGACCGGCCCGCTCGGCAGGGCTCAGGCCCTTACGGAATTTGAGCTGCGCCAGCAGGATCATCAGCCAGGTCCAGATCGCGCCGAAGGTGGCGATGGAGGTCACCCAGACGAACACCTGGTCCGGCACCAGGTAGTTGAGCAGCACGCCCAACAGCAAGGCGAAAATCGACAGCAGCAACGCCTTGCGTGGCACGCCATTACTGGATGTGGTGCCGAACGCGGCCGGGGCCTGGCCATTCTGCGCCAGGCTGTAGAGCATGCGCCCGGTACTGAAGATGCCGCCGTTGCAGGACGACAATGCGGCGGTAATCACCACGAAGTTGATGATACCTGCGGCGGTCTTGATGCCCAGGCGTTCAAAGGTCATCACGAACGGGCTGCCCTGGGTGCCGATTTCATTCCACGGGTAGATCGACAGGATCACGAACAGCGCGCCCACGTAGAACAGCAGGATGCGCCAGAACACCGAACCGATGGCGCTGGGGATGGTTTTCTGCGGGTTGCGCGCTTCACCGGCGGTAAGGCCGATCATCTCCACCCCCAGGTAGGCGAACATCACCATCTGCAACGACATCAAGACGCCCTGTACGCCGTTGGGCATGAAGCCGCCATGGGCCCACAGGTTGGAAATGCCCACCGCCACGCCGTCATTGCCGAAGCCGAAGGCAATAATGCCGACGCCGCCGATCACCATGGCAATGATGGTGACGATCTTGATCAAGGCGAACCAGAACTCGAACTCACCGAACGCCTTGACCGCGATCAGGTTGATGGTGCCCATGCTGATCAGCGCCGCCAGGGCCCAGATCCAGCGCGGTGTGTCGGGAAACCAGACGCCCATGTACACCGCCACGGCAGTGATTTCCGCGACGCAGGTCACCAGCCACAGGAACCAATAGTTCCACCCGGTGAGAAAGCCCGCCAATGGGCCCAGATAATCCTGGGCATAACGGCTGAACGAACCGGCCACCGGGTTGTGCACGGCCATTTCGCCGAGGGCGCGCATGATCACCAGGATTGCCAGGCCGCCAATGATGTAGGACAGCATGATCGCCGGGCCGGCCATTTCGATGGCCTTGGCCGAGCCGAGAAACAGGCCGACGCCGATGCAGGCGCCGAGCGCCATCAGGCGAATATGCCGTTCACCGAGTTCGCGTTTGAGCGGGCCGCCTTGGACGGTCTCGCCAGGGGGCAGGGGTTTGCCGACAGGCATAGGGATACAACCTCATTTTGTTATTGGATTTGACCACCGAGCGTCGGCGTATCTGCAGGTAGGCAAATACACCGCCTTGACCGGGCCTGCCTCGTGGGCAAACCCGCCTGGCATGTGTCAGCGGCCAGGTCAGCGGGCATGCAGTATAAAAAGCGCGCGCCAGGGTATTTCACTCTATAAACAGGCAAATTTGGCGATATACCCCGAGAAAAAGCGCTTGGACGGAGCAAGCACCAAGCGTCTGGGACGGCCTTCTGCGCGCGAAACGGCGCAGAGTATTGCATAACGGGCCGGGGTCCAGACACCTCGGACAAACCCGTGGCATGCGGGCCCATCGACAAACTTCGTAGATCAGACAATTCGCGTCTACGCTTCAGACAAGTCCGATCAATCTGTAGGAATGGATCAATCGACTATGGGCGCACTGTGGCAGACCGACTCGCATCAGGCTGAAGCCGACAGCCCGTCACCCGCCCCATTGCCGAAAAAATCCAGACCGCCTCGGCCATGGCGTCGACTGTTCTGGCTGATCCTGCTGCTGGCGCTGGCCGCCCTGGGGTTCGCCGCGTTACGCGAGATGCACAGCGCCCGCTGGCAGGCGCGCATGCTCAGCCAATGGGCGTCACAATTGACCTATCGCGTGGAGCCCGGTGCCAGCGATGCCATCGTGTATCCCGGTGCCGGGCCGTTCGACCGGCGCCTGGGCTACAGCGCCCTGGGCGAATTCCTGCCGCGCCTGCTCAAGCGCAACTACGTGATCCAGTCTCAGGCGCGCTTCTCCACGGCATTGATGAACTACAGCGGTCACGGCCTGTTTATCCCCTATGCAGAAAAAATCCAGGCCGGGCTGAACATCACCGATTGCCGTGCCGCGCCGTTGTACCAATTCAACTACCCGACGCAGCTTTACGCGCAGTTCAGCGATGTGCCGCCGTTGATGGTGCGCAGCCTGTTGTTCATCGAAAACCGGGCGCTGCTCGACCCCGAACCGGCCCAGGCCAACCCGGCGGTGGACTGGCCGCGTTTTGCCAAGGCCGCCTGGTCGCAGGTGGCGCGCCAGTTGCACCTGCCGGGGCAGACCGCAGGGGGCAGCACCCTGGCGACGCAGCTGGAGAAGTACCGCCATTCACCGGACGGCCTGACCCTGTCGGGCAGCGAAAAACTGCGCCAGATGCTGTCGGCCAGCGTGCGCGCCTATCAACACGGTACCGACACGCTGCCGGCCCGGCAAAATATAGTGCGCGACTACCTCAACAGCGTGCCGCTGTCGGCAGTGCCGGGCCACGGTGAAGTGCACGGCATGGCCGAGGGGTTGCGGGTGTGGTACGGCGCAGACTTCGCCCAGGTCAACCAGGCCCTGGCCGACACCACGAACACCCCGGCCGGTCTGGCGTCACGGGGTCTGGCGTTGCGCCAAGTGCTGTCGCTGATGATCGCCCAGCGTCGTCCTTCGCATTACCTGAGCAAGGGCCGCGACGAGCTCGCGCAATTGACCGACAGTCACCTGCGGCTGCTGGCGCAGGAGGGGCTGCTGGAACCTGGTTTATTGAAAGCGGCGCTGGCCAGCCAGGTCAGCTATCGCGACTGGCAGCAGCAACCGACCACGCAGAAAATCGAGGCCAACAAAGGCATCGGCATGGCCCGCAGCCGCCTGGGCGCACTGCTCGATCGCCCGCTGTACGACCTTGATCGCCTGGACCTGTCAGCCACCAGCACGCTGCAGGGCGACTTGCAGGAACAAGTCACCGCCTACCTCAAGCAACTGGCGGACCCCGCCTACGCCCAACAGATCGGGCTGTTGGGCGAACGCCTGCTCACCCCTGCCAGCACGCCGCAGGTGCGCTACAGCTTCACCCTGTTCGAGCGCACCCGCGACAGCGCCCGCGTGCGCGTGCAGACCGACAACACCGACCAACCGTTCGACATCAATGAGGGCAGCAAGCTGGAATTGGGCTCCACCGCCAAGCTGCGAGTGCTGACCACCTACCTGCAAATCATCGCCGAGCTGCATGAGCGCTATGTCAACGTCGCGCCCGCGGCCTTGAGAAAAGTCGAGATCGCCGAACAAGACCGCCTCAGTCGCTGGGCCGTGGACTACCTGCTGCAAAATCCCGGCAAACCCTTGGCGCAGATGCTCGACGCCGCCCTTGACCGCACCTATTCCGCCAGCCCCGGCGAACGCTTTTTCACCGGCGGCGGCCTGCACCGCTTCCACAACTTTCGCAACGAAGACAACGGCCGCAACCCGACCCTGCGCGACGCCCTGCGTGAGTCGATCAACCTGCCGTTTATTCGCCTGATGCGCGATCTGGTGCGCTACACCACCTACACCGGCGCCGACAACAGCGCGCAACTGCTCAAGGACGACAACGAGCCCCGTCGCCAGGAATACCTGGCGCAATTTGCCGACCGTGAAGGCACCACGTTCCTGCTCAAGTTCTGGAAGAAATACCAGAAGAAAGACACCCAGGCGCGCCTGGAAACCTTTCTCGACAGCCTGCACCCCACGGCGATCCGCCTGAGCGCCGTGCACCGCTACCTGTTTCCCGAGGCTGACCAGGACACGTTCAACCGTTTTGTGCGCTCACGCCTGGGCGATGCCAAAACCCGTGACAAACTGACCGAAGAGCGCCTGCGGCGCCTGTACACAGACTACGGCCCCGGCGCCTATGATTTGCCCGACCAGGGCTATATTGCCAAGGTCCACCCGCTGGACCTGTGGTTGCTCGGTTACTTGCTCAACCATCCCGAGGCGACCTTCGGCGAGGTGGTCAACGCCAGCCAGTTCGAACGCCAGGAGGTGTACAGCTGGCTCTTCAAGAGCCGCCATCAGCGCGCGCGCGACAGCCGTATCCGCACCATGCTGGAGATCGAAGCGTTCCTGGAGATCCATCAGCGCTGGAAGGCCGTGGGTTATCCCTTCGATCATCTGGTGCCGTCCCTGGCGACCGCCATCGGCAGCTCCGGCGACCGCCCCGCCGCCCTGGCCGAGTTGATGGGCATCATCCTCAACGACGGCGTGCGCCTGCGGGCAGTACGCATCGACAGCCTGCATTTTGCCGCCGATACGCCTTATGAAACCCGAGTGATCAACGACCCGGCCGAGGGCAAGCGGGTGATGCCTATAGAAGTGGCGCGGGCCCTGCGGGGCGCTTTGTCCCAAGTGGTGGATGCCGGTACCGCGAAACGCCTGGCCGGCAGTTTCAAGCTGGACGACGGCACACCACTGGCCATGGGCGGCAAGACCGGAACCGGCGACAACCGCATCGAAGCCATCGGCGCCGGCGGCCGAGTGCTAAGCTCCAGGGCGATCAACCGCACCGCCACCTTTGTGTTCTATATCGGTGATCGCCACTTCGGCACGCTCACCGCCTTCGTCCCGGGCAATTCGGCTCAAAACTTTACGTTCACCTCGGCGCTGCCCGTGCAAGTGCTCAAAGGCATGGCGCCGATTTTGCTGCCTTACTTGAAGCCGGGCAGCCAGACCCTGTGTCGGCCCGTGGCTAGTCCACACTAAAAAACAGGCTTCGGGCAAAAGGCCGCGTAATCTTCGCCCGGTCAATTTCCAGGGTCTGGCGCACACGTCCGGTCTGGCCACTGCGCATACGTATGAACGCCTCGGCCTCGACCCGAGCCTGGGCCTGGCGTCCCAGTCGCTCCTGCTCGGGGCTCTTGAGGTGGGGATCGCCCTCGTAATGATCATCCGGCCCGTGGAGCCTTTTGTAGTGGAAGTGGGCATAGCACAAAACCCGGTCGGTATTGCTCGCGTCAACAACCACATACACCTGCAGGTAATCATCAGCCGTGTCCTTGAGGAGTACGCGCTGCCCCTTGCGGTAAATGAGCACTTCATTGTGGCGCTTGAGAAAGTCGACGTGATCCTGAGTGGTGGGTCGCAGTCGGGTCGCTTTAATCCGTGCCGCCAACCCGGCGGCCTTCAGTCGGGCCTCAGCCAGCCGTAGGTCACGCGCCATCGCCAGCGCCTTGGCTTGCTGCACAGCCACCAGTCGAACGGTTTCCATGCCCTGACGCCTGCGGTCAATCGCCTCGGCGGTCCAGCGTCGGGTATTGGCCTGCGCCTCAAGCAGGTACTCCAGGGAAGACGGATCGTTTGCCCGCTCGATCAACGCCTCCACCTGCTGGATCGCTCTACGTTCATCATCCAGCAGCGCCTGGCCCTTTTTCAGCAAGCTACCCAGCTGCGCATCAGGCTTGGGCGTCGACCTCACCGGTTCCCAAACCCCGTCCCGGGCCTCGGTAAACGTGCCGATCAGCTCGCCGCCAGCCTCGTGCAGCTCTGCGGTGGCGGGCGCCACTGCCGTGGCTTCATTGATCTGCGCCACATACATATCGTGATTACGCGTACGGATAATTTTTTTACGCCGGGTGCCCTGGGGCACTGGGGCGGGTGCAGCAGGCCGTTCTGTCCGGGGTTCAGGTTGCAAGAGGCTCACCAGTTCTTTTTCGACCTGTTGGTGCAGGCTGGCAAGCAGCTCCTGCAGTTTTTGCAGGTACTCCAAATCGAATTTTTCCGGTTCCATCGCACGCCAGAATTCAATTTGATCGTCGACTTGCGCATAGACGTGGTCAATATTCTTCAGCAGTTCAATGCGTTCTGCGTGCGTCGTTTGCAGCTGTTGCAAGTCCGCCAGAGAGCGAGTGGCACGGCGTGCACGCTTGACGGCTTCGCTGACAGCGTCGAAGAAATCGTCGCTGAGCTCAGGTCCCGCAACATCGATGGAAATTCCCCACAAGGTCGTCAGTTGCAAGACTTGCAGATCCTGAATCAAAGGGCGCCCGGCCGGCTTCAGCCCTTGGGCCTTATCCCGACCCAGCCGGGGAACACGGCTCAATTCTTCCAGATACCCGGCCTCCAGGGTGCGCCAGCGGATGCCCTGTTCCTGCACGGCCGCCAACTCACGCATGAGGCTGCCCAGCTTGGCGTGATCCTGACGGTTGATATCCGATTCGGCCTCCTCCGGGGTTTCCTCGCTCAGCCGGTCCAGCAGCGGCCTGAGCCTGGCATTGCAGTCCACTACGTGTCGTCGATACTGTGTATCCAATAACTGTGCGGTCAGAATCACTGACGCCAACACGTCGCAAAGTTCTTCCTCATAGCCAGGGCGCGGGGCCAATTCCCGCAGGCGCTTGAGCAGTTGCAACTCCCGCTGTGCATGCTGAAACTTGTTGCTCATTTCCCGACCGTAACGCTCCCACGCCTGGACACGTTGCGGGTCGGTGATTTGCCCGGCGGGCCGGGCTGCCAACGTGTGTGCCAGGTGCATCGCGGTGTCCGCCCTGGCGCGGTCGGCCTGCGCTTTTTTATAGTCAACCTCAAGGGCTGCAAGGGCAGCCGGCTGTGCCTGCAGGGTATGCTCAGCCGCGTCGTCGGCATTGCCGCCCGCAAGCCGAAGTTTCAAGTCAAAGTCCCATCGACCCTGGCCCAGATGCCTGAGCCAAGGCCCAAGAATGGTGCCATCGGCGCTGATCACCCGGACCTCGCTCTTCTTGACTTGCACCCGATACAACGCCCCCTGGACCAACGCCTGCCATTGCTGCGCAACATTCGACGTATCACGCCGCAAGCCCTGTAGCGGGCCACTGGACTCGGCGTTTTCCAGGGCCACAGGCCACGGCTTGGGGAACGTCTTCAGCCACAATTTCTGGATCAACGCCTGTTGTTGCGTGTTCAACACCTGGCGTCCATTGACCCAGAGCACGGGCGTTTGGAACTTCTCAGGCGTGGGAATCCGCTTGAGCGGCACGGTGATTGCGCCCGCGACCTGCGGTTCGACACGTGCCAGGGGCGCAAACACCGGGTGCTCCAGATTCAAAGGGTGCAGGGCATCCTGGGGCGTGGCCTGGTGGGCTACGATCACCATCAGATTTGCCAGCATGTCGATAAGCGCGGCGCTCCTCGCTTGACCATCGTGACTGCTTAGCCCTTCGATATCGCGCTGCATACTGTCCACCAACTGAACCAACCAACCGCCCAGCGCCAACGGCCCGTTCAGAAATGGCAGCAGAGTGCCGAACAGCAACCAACCGGCGCTCTTCAAGTTAGCCCATCGCTGCTCCGCATTCGACACCGATTGACGATCGGCCAGGGCCACCAGTGCACTGGCCGTGGCACTGAACACATGGTGCGCCGGGTCGGTGGCGACCACTTGTTTACTCAGTTGAACGGGCGCCGGTTTCTCATACGCGGTGAATTCATTGCCAGGCAAAAAGTGGCGAATATGCGGTTCGTGAAAGCCATTATTGGCATATACCCCCTGGCGTGCTGGCGCGATCCAGGTCAGTACGTTGTCCTGCAACGCGCCAGGGGTCTTGATCGCGGTGAACAGGGCCGCCAACGATTCATACTCCTGCAGCATCGGGCTGAACAATGGCCGGTACAACAGGTGCGGACCGCTTTGTCCCTGTAGCGGGCCGATGATGAACATATTGACGACCACATCCGGGTTGGCATCGGCCGATGCCTTGAACGCCAGCGGCCACAGCGCGACGGCCTTGCCCCCCGCCATGCGTTCCGAGGCCCTCGCCTGCAGCGCCGCCCGCACCCGCTGAAAGCCGCTGTAGGTCATACCGTGCTCGCCCTTGATCTTCGATCCCAAGGCCAACATCGGCAGTTGTACGCGCAATTGCCGGCTGAACTGTTGCCGACGACGGGCAGCCTCAGCGAGGTCGTCGATCAGCTTGTTTTTCAACAGGGCGGGATAGGTTTGCCCCACATCAGCCTCACCCACGCAGCGTTTGATCAGGCTGTACGTCAGCCAGGCCGGTGCCGCTGAGTCATTGAGCATGATGCGCCTGGGGGTGTGCGGGAAGCCGGAGAGGTTTTCCAGGGCCAACTCGGTCAGCGTCACAGTGACAGGGTCCACCTCGGCGGCAATGAACCCGCCCGGCAAGGGCACAGCTGCGGCGACCACTCGATCAAAGGTCAGCACAACGTCCCCCGGCTGGAGGTTCCTCGCCCCCGGTTGCGCCCTCAGACACTGCCGTAACTGGCGGTCGGCGTACCGGGTAATCGACTCGATACCCTCGAGAAAATGCGCTGCCCCGCTTTGATGCTGGAGCAACACCCACTGCTGCAACAACTGGGCGTAGGCGATGCTGTCCTCAGGGTCCGCCTGGGCCAACCACCCAGGCATGACCTGGCGTAAACGCTGCTGGGAGGCGCTCAGTTCACAGATAAACCAACGCCTGGGATCAATGATGTAATCAAGCAGCGCCTGGCACGCCTGCGTCGTGCGCGGCACAGTACGCTGGATGCTATCGATCTCCAGCAGTTGGCGTGCCAGGTAACTCGACGCCAAGGCATCGAGCGGGTCGCCTTGAGCCTCCAGGACGAACCACTGGTCAGCCGCCCCCGTCAACACCGGGCTCGTGTAAGCCGGCAACAGAGCGCCGATGTCGTCCAGGCTATCAAGCATGTGGAGACCGCTCGCTGGGCTGAACAGCACGGTGGTCGAGGCATGGCTCAAGACCAGCAGCGGCAGTATCTGCGTGTGATCGCCCCCTTGCAGGTGCACGGTATGCACCCGCAACGGCCCGCCATGCAGGCTCCATTGCGGTGTTGGCCGCACTGGGCGCAACAGGGTCTTGGGGAACAGCGCAGCGAAACGTTTTGCGTCCATGCCAGGGGGGGGCGGTGAGTCGTAGAGCAACTCCAGCAGGTGGTCGGACAGATAGCCCCAACGGACCATGTTTATCGGAAGGGGCTCACGCCACCACGTTTGCAGGCGATTGGAAAAAGACGACAGAAGCACGGCGCCGCACTCATTGATCAGCTTCTCCAACTCAGCCAGGGTCGGCCCACTCGACACAAACATCTCGCGAGCCCGCCGAACCACGACCTGATAGTGCTCAACCAGCAATGTCGGCGTGGCGTTGGCCAAACGCTGCACCAGTAACTCGGGCAAAGGCTGGTAAGCGTACAACGGCAGTGCAGCGGTGCTGCCAGCGGTGGGTGTGCCGATATGGATCAGGCCGGCGCTCCACTGTTGTGTCGCAAAATGTTGGTCCAGATAGGCCTGGGCAGCCTCTTGCGCCACCTCGAGCAATGACGGCGGATCGCGGAACAGCATCTCGATTTGGTCAATATGGGTCTGGCGCAGAGAGGCTGGGCCAGGCTCGGACGATGTCATGACAGGGTTTCTCGGTGTGATAGAGCCATCGACGCTACAGGCTGCCCGACACCCGGTGTCGATAGACTGATACTGCCCAGAGCGCCCTTGCGCGAGCCTAACCTGAGTGCCCTGCCCACGACAGAACTACGCCATGACAACCATTTCGCCCGCTATGCACGAAGATAAAGGCCAGCACTACGAAGTCATTCGGGAAGCCCTGCCCGACTGGATCACCAAGCTGTCGGTATCACGTGCAGGCGCCTTGAAATCCAGCCGCAAGGCTGTTCCGGCCTGGTACAAAAGTGCCTCGCCCCACCAGCATCAATTATTGAAAACCGCGATTGCCGAACAGTGGAAAACCCAAACCCTCATTGACCAGAAACTCGCCCCGGTCACCGACGTCAAAGGTTTCGCCGAGCCGTTGTTAAAAGCCGCGCTGAAACAGCAATACAACCTCGATGTCGATGTCCGCAGCACCTGCCTGCGGCTCTATGCCCCGGCCGACCGCGCATGGTGGGTCATGGATGTGGGCGGCGGTGTGCAAAGCCGCACGCTGTCGCTGCTGGACGCGGCACTGCACAACTTTGCCGACAGCGAGGCGTTCACCGCCGATTCGCAATTTATCACCCTGCCTGACGCCCTGGGCCATTTCGAAGTCCTCCCCCTGAAAGCCCGGCTGTCGATCCAGCAGTTCAAAGCGCTGGTTCGCGGCCTGGACATCGGTGCGCAGTATCAACAGCACCTTGAGCACTATCTCGGCCGAACCGCTCCGGTGGTCGAAGGTGTTCTACGCGCTCGGGTGGCGCTCAACCAGCAGGCCGCCCTCACGGTGGCCGCGCGCATGGCGTTGATCAGGGGCGATATCCAGGCGTTGGATCACGCGTTGATCACAGGTTTGGTCAAGGGCCAGCAACACCTGACGCTCGACGGCAAGATCGCGCACTGCCATGACCTGAGCCTGATGGACGCCACCTTGAGCGGCGTGATACTGATTGCCGCCGACCTGGAAGTCAGTCGCCAGGCATCGCCTGTGATCGCCTATATCCCGGACGACCCGCAGCACCCACTCAAGCGCTATGCCTCCACGGTCGCGTTCATGCAGGCACTGACGCGGCAATTGCAGCAGCTCGACTATCAGCAGTTCTTCAGCCGGTTTGTCGAGCACCAGTACCAGGGGCATTTCTTCAACCAGCTGGGCACGCGTTTGAGCCAGGTGAAATGGCATCAGCACGCACCCGGCGATCCGAAGCCAACCTGGCGTGAGACGCCCATCGACAACCCCAACCTGCAGTTCAGCGCAAAGCGTGTGCGCACGCCGCTGTGGGAACATCTGTATCGGCGAAGCCTCAATAAAATCCTCAACGACGCCCGTGAACTGGCCGTCTCCACCGCCTACGCCGACCGCATGGCACGCTGGGCCTGGTGGGACAATCTGGAAAAAGTCCTCGCGGATATTCTCAACGCAGCGCTATTGGTGGTGACCCCCTTCGCTCCGTTTCTGGGCGAACTGATGCTGGCCTATACCGCTTACCAACTTGCCGACGAGGTGTTCGAAGGGCTGTTGGACTGGACCGAAGGCCGAGGCGTAGAGGCCATTGAACATGTGGCCGGGGTGACGGAAAACGTGGTGCAACTGATCGCGTTCGGCGCTGCCGGGCAACTGGCTCACCTTGAGCTCTCCAGCTTTGTCGAGGGCTTGAAGCCTGTGACGCTGGCTGACGGCAAAACCCGTTTATGGCATGCGGACCTGAGCCCCTATGAACAAAGAGCCGTCACGCTGGCCCCTGGCTCGAAACCCGATGCCCATGGGTTTCACTCGCACGCCGGCAAAAAAATCCTGCGTCTGGAAAACAAACACTACGAAGTCAGCCAGTCCCCCGACACCGGCCGCCACCGGATCATCCATCCGCAACGCGCCGATGCCTATCGTCCTGAAGTGCAGCTTAACGGTCAGGGTGCCGTGGTGCTGGAGGGCGAAGAACCCAGGGCCTGGGACGACTCACAATTGCTTCAGCGCCTGAGCCCCATCACCGCCACCTGGCCGCAGGCACGCCTGCAACAGTTATGCGATATCAGTGGTACCGAACCCGGCGCATTGAGGCATATGTACGCCGAAAACCAGGCACCGCCGCCGCTGCTGGCCGATACCCTGAATCGCTTCGAACTGCGCCAGCACATCGACACACTCGGCGAACCCTCCGCCGACAACGGTGAAGCCGCCTATTGGTCCGCCGACATGGTTACGCGAATGCCTGGCTGGCCGGCCGATAAAGCCATCGCGGTGTTCGAAGCAGCCGACCTGAGCGGCGAGCCGATGCACCACGGCGCAATGCAGGCACCGCAGGAGTCGACGCTGGCCATCAGCCGTGAAGCGTTACTGGCAGGCCGGCTAACCCCACAAGTCGTCGACTTTCTGGACGAAGCCGAGCTTACCGCTCTAGTCGGCAAGCCTTTGCCCGCCGACAACGACGCGCGAGCGCAAACCCTGCGTGAACAGTTGAGCCTTTACGTCGCCACACGCAAGGACGACATCTTCGAGCACCTGTACGGTTTCAAACGCCAGTCAAACAGCGCCCACGGGTTACTGCTGCAACGCCAGTTCCCCGAACTGCCCGACACCCTGGCCAGCGTGATACTGAACCAGGCCCGCCCGGCGGAAGTACAGTTGATGAACGACGAGGAGCGCCTCCCGCTACGGCTCAAGCATCAGGCCAGGGAATTACAGTTCGAAGCGCGAACCACCCACGCCTACGAAGGTTTCTTCCAGGGTAACGCGCCCACACCCGATACCGAACGGCTGCTGCTCAACGCGTTGAGAATCCACAGTGATGCGTTCGGCGACCTGCGCCTGAGCATCCGCGAGCAAGTGCCCAATGGGCACCTGCGTTGCCGTGTAGGTTCGGACGAGGCGGCGACCGATACACTGCTGGTACGCACAGCGCCAGGGCGATATACCGTCCACGACGCCAGCGTCGATAGCACCCGGGATTTGTATGAAGCCGTACTGCAAGCCTTACCCCCTGGCACCCTGGGCTTTGCGCCGGGTGATGGCGAGGCGTTGCGCCAGTGGCTCACACGCACCTTGCAACCACCCGCCGAACGCCGCACGGTGCTGGCCGAACCGCCGGTCTTGCCAGTCGCCCCTCTGGAGATCCAACCGCTGCTGCAAAAACCAATGTTCAGCGCCCTGCGCCGTCGACTGGGCCGCGCCAGCGTGGACGAGCGCCTCAAGTCTCTGTATCCGACGCTTTGCGAAGAAGATATAACGGCCTATGCCCTGTCGCTAAACTCGGCCGAGGGGCAGCGTCTGCTCACTGAGCTTGAAACCCAGAAAAAAGACCTGCTCAAGGCACTCAAGAATTGGCAGGATCAGCCAGCTGCCGGCACCCGCAGACGTCGCGTAACACTCCCGGAGCGGTTATTCAGGAAGCGCGTGACTGCGCTCATACAGAGCAGCTGGGAGCAATCAGCCAGCGGGTACGAGACGGATTTCGGCGAGCGCCGAGTGGGTAGCGAACTGGACCTGCGCGGAGAAACCATCTACGGGTTTGTGCAAAACTTTCCCCGATTGGATACCGCGCTGAACCACATCACCAACCTCAACCTGGCAGGCACCGACTTCACTGATGCAGACAGCCCGTTCCTGCACAACTTCCCTAACCTGCGTACGCTGGATATCACCGGCAAGCACCTGAAGACTTTTCCATCGGCCATCAGCGGTATGCGTCGGCTCACCCATCTGGGCCTGTCCGAAAACCCGATTCGCTGGCGTGCGCAGAACCTGGAACAGCTCAGGCAATTGCACCACCTCAGGGTATTGATCCTTTCGCACAATGAACACTTGGTCACACCGCCGGACATTAGCCGCATGCCGGAGTTGCGCGTGCTGGCGCTCAACAACACGCAAATCCGCGATTGGCCCATAGGACTGTTCGAGCTACCCCGCTCTCCCGACTTCAACCTGAATTTGCTGAATACACCGATCACCCAAGTACCGAGCGTC
The DNA here is from genome assembly GCF_900004915.1 of Pseudomonas sp. 31 R 17. Taxonomy (NCBI): domain Bacteria; kingdom Pseudomonadati; phylum Pseudomonadota; class Gammaproteobacteria; order Pseudomonadales; family Pseudomonadaceae; genus Pseudomonas; species Pseudomonas sp. 31 R 17. Next base: position 269,097 of record NZ_CVTN01000065.1, on the reverse strand, counting down.
GAGCCCGGCTCGGCGCAAGCCGAACTGGTGACACGTGCACGCCTGGACAACAACAAGCTGGAGCAGGACGCCGAGGATCGGCTGGTCAGTTACCGGCGCGCAGCGGGCCTGGATCCTTATCGCACCTATCCCCCCCGAGGCGAGCTGGACAGCCAATTCTGGTTCGAACACCTGACACCCGAAATACGCCCGGCATGGCAGGAAATCTGGGACGATCTCGAACGGGAACATGGCTCACAGGGTTTTTTTGAAGTCATCAGAAGCCAGCGACAACCCGCCCCCGACATCGTCCACGACCCGGCCGACCTGGTGCGCTACAACCAGAACCTCAGACAATTGCGCACCAATGTCTTGCGCCTGCTGAGGGCCGCCGACAGTGACGAGCAAACCCGCACCGCGCTGTTCAACCTGAGCGCCATGCCGACCCACTGCGCCGATGCGGGCGCCCAGCTGTTCAACGCCATGGGTATCGAAGCCATGACGCTGGAGGCATGGCGCGAGCCCACCCCTCGAGCCCGGACCAATGCGCTGGTACGGCTGGCCAGACAAAAGGCCCGGCTGGACAAGGTCAACCAGATTGCCAGACAAGATATCCAGACTCGCCTCAACACCCCCACACTCAATGAGGATGGCAGCGAAGGCCCGCCTTTGCGGCTGACCACCGATATCGTCGACGGTGTTGCAGGCACCCTGGATGAAGTCGAAGTGTACAGCGCCTACCAGACCGGCTTGAAGCAACGCCTGGATCTGCCTTGGTTGGCGGACCACATGCTGTACCGCGATGCCGGCAAGGTCGCAGCCTGGCAACTGGCAAATGCCTATGACAAGGTCATCAAGGAGGAGCAAGGCGACGGGCTGGTGAACCAAATGCTTGAGCAATATTTCTGGAGCGACTACTTGCTCAATACCCGGCCCGAGGCGTTCCGACAGATCAAATGCCAGCATGAACAGGCCAGTGAAAGCATCGACGACTTGCGCCTGGCTCAAAACGCTTGGGCCGCCCACGAACAACTGCCGCCGGAGCGCAAAAGTTCGGCCACCAGTACCCAACTCCGGCAGCGTCTGCTCTATCTGGCAGACGCGCTGGATGTACCCGATGAGCACGTCCTGACCGGCGAGCCCATGACGGAAGAAGTGTACTTGAGCCTGTTTCTCAAGAGCTTCTACGACGAACGGGAACTGGGTCGCCGCCTGACCCGCGAGGCCATGGTTGCCGCCGGGATTTAACCCTCACCCCCATTGCACACGCGAGCCGGAACCAGTCGTGCCCCTGGTTCCTGCCCCCGTGGGAGGCGCATTCCTCAGGCACAACCCTATTCATAGGGCGCGACTTGAGCGCCTGGGAATTCCCTCTACACCAACGCACTTTGAATAGTTACCGCCGACACAGCCCGCGCCCATCCCATGCTGATGGTCCACGCCATCAGCATGAGGACATTGCCAATGAGCACGTCGAACGCACCAGCAGCATCACCGACGCTTCAAGAAATACGTACTCACCTGCTTGAAATTGATCCAGCGCTGCGTACTCAAACCCAGGAGCCTGCCGTATTACCCGCTGAACTGCTTGCACTGGAAAAGCTCAATACCACCCTGATCGGCGCCAACAACGTCCTGCTGGAGAGGTCACGCAGTTTGTTTGGGGCATTGACGCAGGCGGACCTCACCCAAGCCGCCGGAAAAACACTGCTCGCCCAGCTCAAAACCGACCTGAACACACACCTGCGAGGCCTTGACGAAGCCAGCTCAGTCAGTGGTCTGGGCCGCAAGAGCTATCTCGCCCAGACGGCGGGTCTTGGCGCGCTGGAGCAGCAGGCCAGGCTTGATGTGCGCGATTACCTGCTGGCCCCGGCAGAACAACGCATGGTTGAAGACTGCTCCCGGGGCGCGGATTATCGGCCGGGGATGTACTCGCTCAACTTCAGCTACCAGGACAAAACCGTGGAGTTTGCCGGGGCCTTTGTGCTTACGCGCAAATCCAGCCCGGTTGTGGATAACCTGACCTCGGGAGAGGACCTCGGCCAGGTGCTGTTGTTCACCCCAAACCGAGGCCTGGAGTCCTTCGATTCGCTGGCGCAACTCGACCAGCGACTCAAGCCGACGCTAGCGTTGCCGGCAGGCCACGAGGAGTTCTGCCAACACCTGCCTGTGCATTATCAGGCGCTGGACGTCGACGATATCTGGCCACTGCAATTGCTGCCCATCCGCGGCGAGCCCTTGTTCGAACATACCTACAACGCGATCATCGACAAGCGCAGCGAGGACATCGAACGGGCATTGAGCCTGGTCGGAAACCCGCTGCACGAGGCAACGCTGCTCCAGTCGGCACTGGACGACGCGGTGAAGGCCGCACTGCCGGATTTGTCCTCGCGCCTGGCGTTCAGGCGCCAACGGCTGCTGGAGCGCAGCGTATACAACGGCCTGCCGGACTGGTACCGCAACGCGGCTGCGAGGGATCAGCAAACCCTGAGTCGTTGCCTGCAGGATTACAATCAGGCCCGGGCAACCTATATCGAGCTACTGGGGCCTGTCGCTTCGCCCCAGGCCCTGGCGCATTTCCAGTTGACCGAGTATCTGGACGAAGCGCTGGAAATCCACGACCTGGACCCGCTTCACCTGAACATCACCACCCGACGCCATGTCGCCCATGTCGGCACCTATGAGCAAACGCGCAGTCTGGTGCAATTAAGCCATGACGGGCTGCATGCGGGCGACGAGCTGCCCGGCTCAGATTTTTTGACCAACACTACCCTGACGTATGCGGGGGCGGCACTGCAAGGCGACCATGCCGTGCTGGATGCGCAGAGCCTGCTCGAGATACTCCGCGAACCCGGCCTGCAACCGCGCCTGGACTTTGCCGCGCTGCAAAAGCAAATGCAGACCGAAACCCGCTTCAGACAGGCGACTCGCGACCTGTTTGATCATCGCCTGGTGCTGCTGGCCTTTATCGCCCGCTTGCGAGGCGACCTGAGCCACGCGGACCATGCCTTGTTCGACACCTTGCGCGCCGGTACCAACCCGCTCCTGTGCGCACGCACCGTGCTGTTGCACGGCGCGCAACTCAAAGACCTGTGGCTATTGCGCGAGGTGGACGCCACCGGCCAAGTCCGGCGCTTGTTGCTGTGCACCCCGAACTCGCCGCGCGAGCGACAGTTCCAGGCATTCGCCACCGAGCGCGAATGCCAGGCGCATATCATCAGTTGGGCTGATGACCACACCCGGTCAGAGGGGCGCACCCTGCGCGACTACCTGTTGGAGCAATGCCCGCTGCGATTTCGGCCGAAGATGGGCACGTTCCTGGCAGGTCTGGGCTTCAAGCCCGACGCAAGGGAACACGAAGAGGTGACATTCGGCCCTGTGTGCTCGCACACGGTATGCCTGGACGCCATGGTCGTGCATTCGCAAAGCGCAGCGCAGGACGATTACGACTACAGCACCCCGCTCTGGTATCGCTCGGCCCAGTCGCCAGACCGAACCCGTTTGACCCGCCTTGCCGACGATGCCGCAGGTGCCTTAAGCACCTATGACGCCATGCCCGATTCGCACGCCAACTTCATCACCTTCGATGCCTACCTGCACGCCAAGGCCACACTCAGCCTGAACAGGCTGCTGGGCCGTCCTCAGAATGATGTCGACCCTGACAGCGTGTTCGTGTCGGCGCCCTGGCCGCTGCTGGGCGGCAAGCCGAAGCCCATTACCTATACGAGGCTGTACCGCGACGGTTACGCGGATAACGTCGGCTTCATCGATCCGAAATTCTCCACCTCGGCCACGTTCAGCGGGCCGGCGGGCGTCGACCTGAGCCGCCTGACCCCGCAGAACGTGTCAAGGTCGGTGACCGGTGTCTGGATCGGTCGACGCTACACCGACGAAGTGCGCGCCAAATTGCAAAGCGCGAGCAGCCCCGGTTATGCCAGACGGCGCGACGCCACGCTGGCGATCACCCAACTGCAGATGAAATACGCGGCGCTCGACTGCTGCCTGCGTGGCCATATCGCCCGGCTCGACCTGACCTGGCTGGAGCGAGCCATCGACAGCCTTGGCGACACGGCGGCTGCGACCCGCTCCACTTATCAGGTACACCGCCTGACGATTGACGGCGATTGGGTAATGGGCAACTACCTGTTCAGCCATGCAAACAACCCTGTCTTGCTCTACACCCCCAACGCACCCGACGGCATCGGCTTTCGTGAGGCGAAGCTGTTCAACTACTGGCTGAAAAAAGTCGACGGTGTGTCGGCTTACCTGCACGGTCGGGTGCCGGTCCAATCCCAGGCGCGGATCACCACGTTCCTGACGACTGCCCGCGATGGACTGCCCGAAACGATTGACCGCACGACCCCCAGCCCGGCGCGCTATGACAGGACAACGCCTGACACCACCCTGACCGACCTGCGCAACGATGTCTACAACAGGGTGCTGCAACGAAAAATAGACGATGTGGTTGCCACCACGGTCAATCGCACAGAGATGATCATGGGGATTGTCTGGACGTGCGTCGAACTGGTCACCACCCTCGCCACCATTCCATTTCCCGTGTTGAGCCTGAGCCTGGGTGGCTTGTTGGCCTTCAAGGACGCGATGCTCGCCATCAGTGCCTACCAGCAGGGCGACATGGCCGGCGCCTTGAGACACTACATCGGCTACCTGGCCAATGTGGGCGGTGCTGTGTTGTTCGACGTTCGCCAGGCCCTTAAAGGCCCCTTCAATACACTGTCGATCAGACCGGTGACCAAAGCGCTGACACAGTCCACGCTGATCAACGATATCGACCCCGGTATTGCTGCCGGCATGAAACCCGTGATGTTCGATACCCATCAGTTCTGGGTCAAACACACACCGGATTCTCTGGGGCGGCATCTGCTGTTTCGCCATGACCCCGTCACCGGGCAAATGCAGTCGACTGCACGCCTGGTCAACCGGAACGCCGATGGCCATTGGGTTCGTTCCGGGGTTGCGGGAGGTGGCCGCAGAAAGACCTATACGCTACTCCAGGAGGAGGCCGACCCGTCCCTGGCGCGCTATGAAATTGCACCCGAGCAAGGCAAGTACTTCAGATCAGCGCTCAACCTTGAGTACGTGCGCACCATCACCAGTCATCCGGATGACACCATTGCGCAGGGCGCACGTGAAGGGGCCTATATGGATTTGAAGCCTCTACGTGACAGCTACCGCAATCAGGTGAAACACCTGACTGAAGATACGCAGGCACTTTACGCCTCGCCTCCAGCACGCCCGGACCGCACCGGCTTGCCGGTACTGGCCCCCGACTCCAGCCCGTCTACCGTACTTGCCAGCCTGTTCCCACTCAAGAAGCGGCTGATCATTGGCGCCTCCAACACCAGCGTTGCCAGCAAGCAGTTACTGATCGAAAACCTGCCGGCCCTGGCAGCACAAGGACTCAAGCGCTTGCACATCGAAAACCTGCCGGCCGACGTTTTCCGCACCAAACTCAAAATCATCAATGGCGAAACCAAGGGCAACCTTGCGTACGCCTTGAATAAGGTCGGCGACCATCTGGCGCGCGTCGATGCGAGTTTGGGCTGGGGCGCGGATGCGCCGTTTACCTTCCGTAAACTGATGCTCGAAGCCCACAGGCACAAGGTCGCAATCGACGGCGTGGACGCCTCGAGTTCCTATCATCTGGAACACGCGCTGGAGCTGTCTGACAAAGAGCGGTTTATCCCGCGCAACAGCCAGCTCAGAAATTTCTATTCCCACAAAGCCCTCGCGCAAAACGATCCCGATGATGGCTGGATCGCCCTGGTAGATCACAGTCGCATAGGCAGTACCGACGAGGTGCCGGGCCTGGCTGACTTGCAGAATGTCATCGCCTTGCGTGTGGAGGATGCTACCCCTGGCCAGGCAGTGGGCATCCTGCCTGATACATCCGCCGCCGCGCTGTCGCGGGGCGATTACAGGCTGACAATGGCCACAACCGCCCAAACCTTGCCGACGGCCGGCCCCTCGAGAGCGGTACCGCCCCCCTCATCACCGTCTCATTACCATGAGTTTGATCTGCCCGCGTCGTTCAAACCGGACCTGGACGAGATGGTGCATAGGCATGACAGCCTTGACCCCCTCTACGGGCCTCGAACGGGAGACCCGTACCATCCGGCGCACCAGGCGTTCAAGCAAACACGCAGTCGCCTGGATGAAACCGCCAAACAGGCGTTGGCCGCCTACACGCCACTGCCACGCCCGGATTTCGCCGACCTTGCCACGGCGTCCAGCGAGGAGGCGTTCATCACGCAGGTGTATAAAAAGATACGGGGACTGGTTATCGGCGAGTCCCATCTTGATACCTACAGCAAACGATTCCTGATCAAACACATGAAGCTGTTGAAGCAGGAGGGCGTGGAGACCTTGTACCTGGAGCACCTGCTCACCGATCTGCATCAGGCAGAGCTGGAGGTTTTCTTGCGCACCAGCGAAATGCCGAAAAACCTCAAACGCTACCTGAGCGCGCAGGATGCCCGCCATATGCGCGGTTATACCGGGCCCGACACTTACACCAATGTGGTCAAAGCCGCGAACAAGGCGGGCATTCGGGTGCGGGCGCTCGACTGCACAGCCAGCTATCACGTCAAGCGCATGTACGGGGACAAGGCCCGCATGAACCTGTTCAGCTATTTCGCCAATGAGGTGATCAAGGCTGACCAACTGGCACAGGGCCCGCATCGATGGGTCGCGCTCATCGGGGATGCCCACTGTGACCTGCACCTGGGTGTCCCGGGCATTGCCCAATTGCAGGATGGCGTCAGCTTGAGGATACGCGATGTCCACCCCACCCAGGCATTGCCGCTGCAGCGGGGAGGATGGGAGCTCGTCGAAGGTCAGATCGGCTCCCCCGGAACAAAAACCCTGCGCAGTGACTTCACGTTGCACGCCGGTATTGCCGGTAAGCCCGTGCCGTTTCCCAAGGCGGTGCCGGACCGCGCATGGCTGAGAAACGTCGACGAGTTCCTGATCGAGCAGCCCTCAGCCGCCCACGCCAATGTGCTCCACCGTTCCGAGAGCGGAGCGATTGTGTCCACCCCCATTCAAATTAACGATACCGGGGAATTTTTTGTCGAGCGTTGGCCGCAGTTGCGAGGCAGGTCCTATATGACCCTGGAAAACCTGGCAGCGCAGCTTAAGGCAGAGGTGAAGCTGTCGCCTGTCTCCAGGGCGGCCCAGCCAAGCGAGCCACTGCGACAGGTGAAGGGGACGTTGCCTGCCCTCTGATCGCTAGCCGACGCCTGTCGGCTGAAGCACCACTCACTGTCAACTTCTCACGTTTATCCCTGCCCGGCCCAAGTGCCGGGCAGCCCTGGACTGATCCTCTAAAGGCAACCTGAACATGTTATTCGAGTCTCCTTATCAACACGCTGCAAGCCATGCAGAAAAGGGTATTCACTTTGACCTTATCAAGCGTGCACTACCCGATTGGCTCAGCTCGACAACGCTGGCCCGCGTTCGCGCGGTGCAGGCCGCGAGCCCCTGCGTCTACACACGAATCACGTCTATCGACAGAACCCTGAACACGGCGTCGAAAGAGGCCATGGCCGAGCATTGGACTGCCCGGAATACGGTGGATGAAACATTCAAATACGTAAAAGACATTTATACATTCGCTGAGCCCCTGCTCAAAAATGCCTTACGTGAATACGGCAACATTGATGTAAAAAACACCTTTATTCGTCTTTATGCCCCCGCTAAAAACAGCTGGTGGGCCATTGGCATACGCAAAGGCGTGACCAGCCGGACCGTATCGTTACTGGACGCAGCCCTGCATAATTTTTCTGCCGGCGAGCAATTTGCCGACTTTGCGTTCTTGTCCAGGGCGGACGCTCAGGGCCAGCAGAACATTCTCCAGCTCACCTCGCGAACCACTGGCCAACCCTTGACCGCACTGGGCTTCAAGAGCCTGTGCCGCAGCCTGAATATCGGCCTGCAATACCAGACGCGATTATTGAAAGTCCTGGGGTTCAACAATCAGGTGCAGGCCGATAAATTGCGCCGCAAAGTGATTGCCTGCGATAAGGCAGCGCTGAAAAACGCCGCCTGTATCGCCCTGTCGCAAGGGCATATCCAAGACGATGCCCGGCAATTGCTCTTGGATATCGCCGAGGGCAAGCCGGCCCCGGCCCTGGGTGGCATTGCGGTGCAGTACTACAACCTGAGCCTGCTGGATGCCCAACTGAGCGGCATTGTGCTGATTGCCGCGCCACAAGGCAGCGATAAACACATCGAGCGCTTGCTGGCCTTCATCCCCGAAGACCCCGAGCACCCGTTGAAGGAGTACGCCTCGCCGGTCGAGTTCATGAACGAACTGACACGCCAACTGCACGACAGCACCACGTCCCTCGATGAAAAAGGCCAGGCACTTTCCAAAGCCACCTACCGGCAATTCTTCAGTCAATTTGTGGACCATAAACAACGCGGACATTTTTTCGCCGAGCTGCAAAACCGCCTGTTCAAGGTGCAATGGCATCAGAAGAAACGCACCGACAGCGGCCCCAGCTGGCAAACCATCCCGGTTGACACGCCGCAGTTGCACTTCAGCGTGCAAAACATCTTTGACGATTACCAGAACCGCCCTCCCTCCGGCCACTCCGAACCCGATACGCTGTGGCATTACCTGTACCGGGTCAAACTCAACAAGATCGTCAACGATACCCGGGAAATTGCCATCACCACCGCCTATGCAGACCTGATGGCCCGCTGGGCCTGGTGGGACAACCTGGGCAAGATGCTGTCGGACATCCTTAATGCTGCGTTACTGGTGGTCACGCCATTCGTGCCGTTCCTGGGGGAGTTGATGCTCGCCTACACCGCCTATCAGGTGGCCAACGAGGTATTCGAAGGCATCGTTGACTGGGCACAGGGTGATGGGCTGCAAGCGATTGCTCACGCCATGGAGGTAGCTCAGGCGGTGGTGCAACTGGGGGTTTGGGCGGGGGCCGGCGCGGTAGGCCAGACGCTTGCACTCACGCCTTCGCCCTTCGTCGAAGGGTTGCACCCGGTGGAACTTGCCGGCGGCGAAAAACGCTTGTGGAACCCGGACCTTTCGCCGTACCGGCAGAGCATCAGCCTGCCCAAAGGCACCCTGCCTGACGCACAAGGCTTATATCAGCATGCTCAAAAACACTGGCTGGCACACGCAGACAACCACTATCAGATCGAACACGACCCTCAACTGCCTCACCAGCGCATCGTGCATCCCCGCCGGCCACACGCCTATCAACCGAAGATACGCTTCAATGGCAGCGGTGCCTGGGTGCATGAAGGTGAACAACCCCGCAGTTGGGACGATCACACGCTGATGCGCCGGATCAGTCCCGCCACCCAGGCGCTGAGTACCGAGCAGCTCGAACAGATCCGGGTCATCAGTGGCAGCGAACCGGACCATCTGCGCCACATGTACGTGCGCAACCGACCCTCTGCGCCGCTGTTGGCCGACAGCCTTGAGCGCTTTCAAGCGGGCCGGTTTGCCGAAGAATCAGCCCGCAGAATGCGCACAGGCCAAACACTCGAGCCGTATTCCTATTGGTTCGAACAGGCCGTCACAGAACTCCCCGGCTGGCCGCCAGACAAAGCCCTGGAGGTATTTCACAACAGCGACCTGAGCGGCGAGTCGCGTAAATATGGCAACGCCGACGCCGCACCGGCAGATACCTTGACCATCAGCCTGGCCGACGTAATGGCTGCCAGGCTGCCGGAGCGCGTGCTGGATTTTTTCGACGAACAACAGATCACTGCGTTACTGGGCGACAGCTTGCCCCCGGCCGAACAGGTGCAGGCGTTGCGCAATCGACTGGCGGACTACGTCGACGGCTTTGGCGGTCATATCGCCAACAGCCATTATCAACTGGGCCAAGTCAGCAGCGACCCGCACGTTGCCCTGCTGCGCCAGAACGTTCCCGAGCTGCCGCTGAGCTGCGCCAACGCGCTGCTCAGGCAGGCCTGGCCAGAAGAGTCCACGGTGATGACGCACGAGCAGCGCCTGCCCTTGCGTCTCAAAAGCCTGGCACGCGAGCTGGACTTCGACAACCAGGCCAGCCGCGCTGTCGAAGGGCTCTACCCGCATCATCAACCCTCGGTGCAAAGCGAACGGTTGGTGCTCAACACCTTGCGTCTGCACACAGATGCGTTCGCCAACCTGAAAGTCGACCTGCGCGACGGCAGCCCCAGCGGCCCTTTGCGCTGCAGCGTCGGCGATGCCAATGCGCTCCAGACCCGCACCCTGGTGCGCAGCACGGACGGGCACTATGCGGTGTTCGACGCCGATGCCAAGCCGCTGACCGCTGCCGCCACTTTGTACGAGTCCCTGCTCTGGACCCTGGCACAGGACCCGCAACGCGCGCCTCTCTTCGCCGTCGGCGAAGGTGAGCAACTGCGCCAATGGGTGATCGAACGCAATCAGACGCCCGCCGAGCGACGCCTGGCCCTGGCCGAACCTCCCGTGCGCAAACGACCTGCGCCCGAGACCGAAGTGCTGCTGGGCGGCGGTGCCTCGTGCAAAATGTCCCGCGTCGACAGCTATGACATGCAGCCCAAAACCATTGAAGAACGCATCAAGCTGTTACTTCCGGCAATGAGCAAAGACAGCGTTCGACGTCTGTCCATCACGCTGGGCACGGCCGAAGGCGAGCAAACGCTGACGCAGATGGAGTCGCAAAAACAGCAGTTGTTCCATCAGCTCGATACTTACATAAAAAGCCCGACGCGCTGGGAAAGCACCCTGCTGGAACCGCAAGTGCGCAAGCGTCGAGCGGAAGTCGCGACCCGCCTCTATGACGGCTGGAGCAACGGCCTGACGGTGCATCTGGACGACAGCTTCGAACACCGTGGCGGTATCGCCCTGGACTTGTTCAACACCCCTCTGCCCGACGAACTGCCCACCCTCAATGTGCCACTGAACCACATCAGCGACCTGGACCTGCGCGGTTGTGAATTTTCCGATAGCCACGCCGCATTTCTCGACAATTTCCCGCATCTGCGCGACCTCGACCTGAGTCGCAACAAACTCACCCGGCTGCCCGAGACCCTCGGCAAGCTCAAACGCCTGCGCCGTTTGTACCTGGAAGGAAATGCCATCGTGCTCGATGAGGCCGCCATGTCGACCCTCGCCCGGCTCAAGCGCCTCAAACAGCTTGAAATGGCCGGTAACCCGCTGGGGCAGGCACCGGACATCCGCCAGATGCCGACCCTGACCCTGCTGAACCTGCGCGATACACAGATAAACGACTGGCCCGCCGGGCTCATCGGCCAATCCCGCGCGCGCGGATTCCAACTGGACCTGAGCGAGAACCCGATCACCCGGTTGCCCCATGTCGCCCCGGGCTCGGATGAGGCCGACATCATCGCCCGCACACGGCTGGACCAAAGCAGACTCACCTCGGACTTTCAGGACTTGCTCGCCGAATATCGCGAGTCAGTGGGGTTGGACGCGCTGCGCACCTATGCGCCCAAAGGCCAGAGCGAACCCTGGCTGACCTACATCAAGCCGACAGAGCGCGAGCGCCATCGGCAACTGTGGGATGAGATTGAAAAGGAACCGGGCTCCCAGGGCCTGTTTGAAGTGATCGGATCGCTTGAGGAACCCGATGAGTTTCAAGCCGAAGAGGACCGCCTGGCCTACCAGAGCAACCGGCCTGAATTGAGCCAGAGGGTATGGCGCCTGCTGCGGGCGGTCGAAGCCGACAGCGACCTGCGCGAACGCGTATTCAAGGATACCCGCTACCCTGGATTGTGCCCCGACGCGGGCGCGTTGATCTTTCAGAAACTGGGTGTCGAAGTGCTAGCCAGTGAAGCCCATCGCACCAGCACATCACCAGAGGAACTCGAGGCCAGGCTGGTGGTGCTGACCCGCGGCGCCGCGCGCGATGCGTATATGGGCAAAGCCATCGGCGAAGATATCGCCCACCGCCTCAAGCCCAAAGACCAGGGCGGGCTGGGGCAACGGCTATGGTCGCAGGTCATCGACGGCGAGCATGGCGAGGTCGACGAAGCGGGCATTCATCTGGCCTATCGCAGCAGCCTGGCGGACCGACTGGACCTGCCCTGGCTCTCGTCGCATATGACTTACCGCACACTGGCTGACGTGACCCCCGAACAGATCGACAAGGTCGCCGCGGCGGTCGAAAGGCTCGAAGAAGGTGACGGCCTGGTCAATCAGATGCTGCTGGACACGCGTTGGGAGCGTTACCTTGAGCAGCACAACCCCACCGCCAAATGGAACAATGACACCGCCTTTGACCGCAAGTACCTCCAGCTCGATGAACTACAGGCACTGCAAGCGCAATACGCTCAGTCACAGGACCTGCCGCAGACCGATCGGCAAGCCCTGCTGGCAAAACTGCGCGACCTGGCGCAGGCGCTGGAACTGGATGAAGCCGGCGTATTATCCGGCAACCCCATGAGTGCGGCGCAATACGATACAACCCTGAACGAGCTGGGATACCGTCACAATCAGTGGCTGCGAGACTTGACCCGCGCCGCGCTGAACCGGGCAGGCGCACGCAAGAACCGCACTTGATGGAACCGAAGGCTCAGGGCGCCAGAAAGTCGAACATCAGGTGCACCGTGCCGTAGTAGGCACCGCCCTGGTAGCCACCCTCGGGCTCGATCGGAGCAATCTCCAGCTCGACGCGCCGGCCCATGCCCGCCTCGTCGGCGCTGAGTACCCGGGTCGAGTCCAGGGTCAGGGGCACCCGGTTGAACAGCACGCGCAAATCAATACGGTCGCGGCCGCTCACCAGATAGGGCATGTCCCCCAGGCGGGCGGCCACGCCGCCATTGAGGTTCTTCACGTCGAAGTTCTTGCGCAGGCGTCCGAGCCTGGAGGTGGCCAGGTCCCATGCCAGTACCTGGTCCTGCCCCATCCAGTCGGGTTCGGAGGGCAACACATAGGCCTCATGAACAGGGATAGTCACCGACACCTCAAAACTCTGGCGCTCCTGAAACGCCTGTGCCGGCCCGCCGATGGACAACGTTGCGATCAACGCCGCCCATACCGTCAGTTGCTTGAACATTGTCATCACCCGTTGCTGTTGACCGTCATCGGTTTTTTGTCGCGGCCTTCAATCATCTGGAAGCGGTACTCGCGGCCGGGTTTCTTCTCCAGCGTCCACTGACGGCCCGGCAGGATGTGGTGCTTGGTGGTGGCTTCGCAGTCGGTTTTTTGCGCCACCGAACAGTCCCGGAATTCGTCGAGCACCACCACACTGTTTCCGGCATTGCGCAGGGTGTACTGGCTGGCAGTCTCGCCGACCCTGGTATCGAAGCGGGTGTCCTTGGGGCGCACGAAGAACACGGTGCCGTAGCCCGCCATGATGTTGACCCCGGCCGCCAAATCCTTTCTGTACGCGTCACGCTCGCCATCGGTAACGGCAAAGTCGTCGTCCTTTTCCGGTATCACCGGGATGAAGCGCACCCGGAAGTAACGCTCTTTGTCGCGCTGGCCCATGTACAGCAGACGGGTGCCCTGGCGCCCGCCCGCCGGGACGATCAGCCGCGCCGGACTGGCCATCAGACCGTCGCGGCTGGTGGCGCCACCCTTGTCGTCGGTCAGGGAGGCGACCGGGACTTCCCTGGACGTGCCGTCGGCGCTGTAAACGATCTCCAGCACATTGACCTTGATAAAGGCGGTGCTGGTGCCCCCATTGAACACTCGCTTGAGATAAGAACTGCGGTCGCCTTCCAGGTAGTCGTACACCACACCGACATTGATCGCCGGCCCGGCCTGCGCCGCCCACGACATCAGCAACAGCCCAGCCCCTAACACTGCATGTTTCATGTTTGCTTACGCCTCATTGATTGAACGCGGCTCACCGCCCGCTGCGGGAGCCGATATGCGGGGCAATGCCCGCTAGACTTCCGAATCCCAGATCACCGTGGCCACGCCGGAATAGGTACTGCCGGGCTTTTTGAGCATGTCGGCGACGTCATCCCTGGCCACTTCGAAATGCAACTTGCCCTCGCGGTTGTTCACGTATTGCGTTGGCTGGAACAGTTCGGTGCCCACGCCGTCGAGACGCAGGGGCAGCTCGTTCACGCTCTGGTCGTGCTGGTCACGCAAGCCATAGGGCAGGCTCACGGCCACTTGCAGCGGCACTTCGTCACCGTCGCTGTTGCGCAGACCGCAGGTGTTGCCGATGACCAGGCCACACTCAAGGGTCATCTTGAAACGTGAGCTGGCGGAAATCGCAAAGGTCTGGTCGCGCCACAATCGCGACGGGCGCCGCCCCTGGTTGAGCCAGGCTTGCCAGCCGCCCTCGGGGAGCAGCTCGATGCGATTGGCGCCGGCCGGCAGGTCGACCTTGAGCACATGTTCCACCGACAGGATGAAATTGAAGGTCAGGACCGTTTCGTCGGGGATCATGGCGTTGCCGAAATCCATATCACCGCCCGGCCCCATGGTGTAGGTGATGGAGCCTTCATAGGTACCGGCGTCCATGCCCAACGGGTTCGGCGTCTTGAGTTCATAACCGTACTCAAGCGTGGTATAGCTCATCGCCGGAATATCCATACCGTTGGTGACGCTGCACGCATCGGCGTTCTCCGGCACGATCCAGAAAAACAACGCGAACGAGGTTCCTGACGCGATGTAATTGATCGGCTTGCACGGTGCGGGCGCCCCTCGCCAATAAGTGCTCCAACCCACACCTGGCGTCGCCCAGCCGGATACGCCCGGAGGGTAGGAAACATTCCACCGGCCACCGATACCGGCGATACGCATCTGTACCCTCTCCGTGCGGCCGGTGACGGTGTGCGTCACTGGCAGGTCGCGAAAGGCCGACGGCACCTTGAAATAGGCGCTCTGGCGCGGATCCTCGGGGAAAGCCGCGATTGGCCCAGTGGAATAGGCGCGAAACGCGGTGTTACGAATACTGAAGATATTCGCCGCCTCACACAAAGCCGGAACGTGCCAGGGACACAAGCCACTTTGCGGGGTGGTGTTGACGAATTTGTTATTCGTCGGGTTGGCAGGGTCGGGGCGAAACACCGCCGTGATCTGCTCGACAATCGCCAGCGCCGGCAGGCTGTAAGCGCCCAGGACCAGCGCTAAAGCAAACAGGCCCAGGCGTTTTTTGGTTGCGGTAATCAAGGTCATGAACTCCAGTTTCAACCGCCGTCAACCGGCGGTCTCGGCGTGATAGTTAGCTTCGGCCAAGGTGTCCGGCGTGCAGCGCAAGTCACCAATCATCAACACGTCGTTTTCGTTCGGCGCATTGCTTGGGTCCAGACGAAACTGGCAAAGCAGCTGGTTTTGGTAGCGCACTTGCAAGGTGGGCGCGCTGGAACTCATTTCCATCGAGAAAAATCCGTCCACCTCGCTGACCCCACGGCTGGCGTGATTGATCACGTGATGCCCCTTGAGCGGTGTACCGCGCTCGTCCAGCAACCGGCCAAGCACAGTGACGGTTTTCATTACGGTGATTTTTCGATAGTCCACACCGCCCTTGTTCAGGTGATAGCTGGCGCGGGTTGGTTGAATATTGGCCGCCGGCGGGTGGTTGCCTTCAAAGTCGAAACTCACGCTGCTGCTCTTGTAGGCCGAGACCGGCACGTAGTTGCGCCCCGGCCGCAGGATCGCACCGCCGCCACCGAGGTCGTCGGCGCGCAGTTCGATTGCGTCAAGGTCGGTTTCAACGTCGATGATCATCCCCGCACCGTTACCCTGGTACTGGCTGCTCAGCAACATCTTGCCGGCACCGGCAACGAAGGTGCTGTTGAGGTTCAAGCCACCACTGAGGTCACCGTTGAAGGAGCTGCGCTGCACAAAGCCGTCACCGCTGACCGCGCTGGTATTGAAGCTGGCCATGCCCGACAGGCCAACGCCGTAGGTATCGGTGATGGCGGTCGCGGAGACGCTTTGCAGCATGTGGTCGGTGAGGTCCTGGCGCACCGTCACCGAGGCATTGTTGTCGCGCCCGCCGTCTCGGGCGGTGCGGGTGCCGATGCTGCCGGAAATCTGCCGGCCTTCAGTGCCCAGGTTGACACTCACGCTCACATCCACGCCACGATTGCGCGCGTCGTTGGTGCCGGCGCTGCCGGGCCGGTCGAACACCGAGAATCGCCAGTTGGCGTCGCTGCCGAACAGGTTGTCGTGGCGACTCCAGCCCAGGTCCAGCCCGGCCCCCTCGATATTGCCCTCACTGTGGGACAGGCGCATGTTCAGGGTGTTTTTCGCGTCGAGCCGGTGGTTGACCGACAACGCGGTGTTGCTGGCCTCGCCCACGAAGGTATTGCGGCGCAGGCGCGTACCATCCGGCAGGGTTTCGTACGTGTCACGGGTGTCCAGCCAGCTGCGGTTATGGCTGAACACCAGGTTGGTCGAGCCCAGGGTGTAGAGCCCTTGCAGGTCCAGGCCGGTGCCATGTTCCTGGGTCTGGTACAGGTTGGCATAGACGCTGGTGTTGTTGGCCACCGTCCAGTCCATCGACCCGCCGTATTGCAGTTGCTCGCGCACCTGGCGGGCCGACAGGCCGAGGATCACGCGCGGGTGCACCAGGTAATTGAGCGACGCACCGGCCGTCACCGCGCCCGAGGCCTGCTCATCCCAGTTGCTGAGCAGTTTGGTCTCGCGTCCGGCAAATACGTTGTAGCGCCAGCGGTCTTCGGCGTTGCGCCAGTTGCTGGGTTTGTACACCAGTTCCTGGGTGGTGCTGGTCGTCAGGCCGTCCTCCACCAGGCGCACTTCAACCTCATAGATGCCGCCGGGCAGTGGCCGGGTATCCAGGGTTTGCAGCCCGGCCGCCACGGCCTGGGTGTTGATCAACAAGCCGTTGCGGTAGATCTCAACCGCTGCCTGGCGGTTGGCGGTTACGTAGATCGGATACACGCTGGGTTTGGAGTTGTTGATGGCCAGGCTGTCGGAACTGCCATACATCAGGCCCACCGCCGTATCGGGGCTGGCGCCGAAGCTGCGCAGTTGACGGGTCAGGCCATCGGAATTGGGGGTGAAGTGGCCGAGGCGGAAAAACTGCCCTTCCAGTTCACGCTGGGTATACAGCTCATGGATCGCATGGCGTACTTGCTCGTCATCGCCACTTTGCCGCGCCAGTTGCAGGTTGAGCACCTGGCTCCAGTTGCCGAGGCTTGAACTGGCTTGCAAGCCGTAGCGTCCGCCCAGGCTGTCTTCCTGGCTGCCGTTGAGGTTGAGCTGGTTATTGATGATCAACCCGAGGCTGCCGCCTTGCGGCTGGTCGTAGAAGCGCGGGGTGTCATCACTGCGTTCGACGTCCTGGGTGAGGATCGCGAGCTGGGAGTTTTCCAGATTGTAGAACGCCGAGATCATCTTCTCCGGGCAGGTCTGGGTGCAGGCGCCCAATGCCACGCCGTTCTCCAGCAGCGCCTGCCAGGTATCACGGGTGGCGGCCGGGACTTTGCTGTCGCCGGTATCGGTAAATTCGAGCAGGGTCACACGGTCATCCCGCGACAAGACGATCAGCGCCTCGCCCAGCAGTTGCCGATCGAGATCCACGCGCACCGCCAGCGGCACGTCGAAAAAGTGATCGCTGAAACCTGCGGGCAGGCCTTGGGCCTGGGCGATCAGACTGCCAGGGGTTGCAGCGCCGGAAGCAGCAGGTGCCGCCAACGCACTCGTACACATCAGCAGCGCGAGCGCAGCCGCGATAGGCGTCATCGGAAACATGAACGGATACCCTGAATGCCAAGAGAGAAAAAATCAGGCCGGCGGACAGAGGAGGAAATCAGCCGACCTGCAAGCAAGTGCCCGTGGTCAACGGGCATGCATTGGCATCAAAGCGTCGGCAATACGGCGTCGAATACCACCGGCATCACTGCGGTGTAGGAGCCGCGTTGAGTGGCGGTAGGCTTGGCCGCGACGATGCGCATTTCGGCGCCCACGCCTGGGGTGGAGTCGGCTTCGTTGACCACTTCCTGAGGCGTGCCGGTCAGGGTGACGCCGTTGAGGCTGGTGGTGAGCGCGATGTTCTGCGCAGCGTCACCATTGAACAGGACAGCCGGGCCGCCTTCGATGTAGGCGTGGACCGAACCGTTGGTGTTCTTGATGTCGTAGATCGCGCTCAGGGGCGCCAGCTCGCCGCTGACCAGGTTATAGGTCATGGTTTCGTCACGACCCCAGTTCGGGTCACGCGGTTGTGCGTGGAAAACGGTGGTCGGGATAGTCGCCTTGATGTTGACGGTATGGCTGGCTTCTCCGGCAGCAAAGGCTGTTACCGAGGAAGACAGGGCCAGGACAGCCAGAGGGGCAGCAACAGCAAACTTTTTGAACATGGAGTCAATACCTGTAGTTGGAAAACTTATTGATTTTTTCGTCGCCAAGAGCATCCTCGAACAACGAACAACCGCGCCGGTTAGTTGCACCGTGCGCTGCCAGGCAATAATCGACCCAAACTAAAAGCAGGTATGCAGGCGCATTCCAATATACGCGTAGCCCTTGTAAACAGGCGCCGCGTGAAAAAGATGGCATTTTGCCAAAACTTTAAAAGTGTCCGTAGGAATTGAACTACATGCGCATAATACAGGGCGCATGAAACATCGAAAGGACGTGCACTAGACAAACAAAACAAGTTTCAAATAATCAGGCACATCGGCACACATTCGAGCATCAGCTCTAATTAAAGTTATAACTCTAATTTGATTATCCTCCAAGCGGCTTTCAACTAAAGGCCGTTGCACCCCGTGCGCAAACCTGGCCCTGACCGCTGGTCGGCAGAGACTGGCGCACACCACAAGATATATCTTAAGTTATATCTAAATGAGCGCAGAGGAGGACCATCATGAAGCCTGAACATCGCGGTGACTTTGAAAAACGCGGCGGTCGCGGCCCACGGGTTTTCGCCCCAGGCGACCTGAAGCTGTTGCTGCTGGCGCTGATCGCCGAGCAACCCTGCCATGGCTACGACCTGATCCGCCGCATCGAAAACCTCTTCGACGGTGCGTACAGCCCCAGTCCCGGCGTGATCTACCCCACCCTGACCTTCCTCGAAGAAAGCGAGTTGATCAGCGGTGACGCCCAGGGCGGGAAAAAACATTACACAATCACCGACGCCGGTCGTCTCTTTATTAACGAGCAAGCCGTTGCCCTGGACGGCGTGCGCATGCGCATCGACGTCAGCAAACGCTCGCTGCGCGGCCACGACCGCCCACCGGAAATTCACGAGGCGGTGCACAACCTGCGCCATGCCCTGCATTCGCACCACGGGCGCTGGAGCCCGGAAGAAATCGTTCGTGTCGCGACGCTGCTCAATCGCACCGCTCAAGCCATTGCCGACGGGAGAGATCAATGAACACACACACCATCCATCGCGTGACCCACGAGATCAAACGCCGCCGCCTGCAGGTACTGCGAGTAGTGGATATCACCCCACGCATGCGCCGCATTACGCTGGGCGGGCCGGAACTGGCGGGTTTTGTCAGCCTGGGCAGTGATGATCACATCAAGCTGCTGTTCCCGCAGAACGCCGCCGAGCAAGCCGCGCTGGAAAGCCCGACCTTCAGCATCAAGGGCGACGGCCCGCAACCTGCAATGCGCGATTACACGCCACGGCGTTTCGACCTGGGCACTGGCGAACTGGATATCGACTTCGTGCTGCACGGCGACGGCCCGGCGTCGACCTGGGCCGAGCAGGCGCAAGTCGGCCAGCACCTGCATATCGGTGGGCCACGGGGCTCGATGATCGTGCCGGATATCTTCGACAGCTACCTGTTGATCGGCGACGAAACCGCCCTGCCCGCCATCGGGCGACGCCTGGAAGAATTACCCGCCGGGCGCAAGGTGCTGGCGGTGATTGAAATTGCCGACTCCGCCGAGCAACAGACACTGGAAAGTGCGGCGGATGTTGAAATCATTTGGGTGCTGCGCGGCCAGGACGACCTGCTCGACGTGGTACGCAACCTGACGCTGCCCGGCGGCACGCTGTACAGCTTTGTCGCGACCGAAACCAAGGTGTCGCGCCAGGTGCGGCGGGTATTACTGGAGACGCACAAGGTCAACGAGCAATACCTCAAGGCCGTGGGCTACTGGCGCGCGGAAGGCAGCGACGAAGATTAACCTGGACGCAATCAAACTGTGGGAGGGGGCTTGCCCCCGATGGCGGTGTGTCAGTCACTGTATGTATTGACTGAACCACTGCTATCGGGGGCAAGCCCCCTCCCACATTGACTATGCCCGCTTTAAATCGAGGCAGGTTTGAGAAGCTTGTCCAACCCAATCACGGCCAGCGCAATCAGTAGGAACCCCAGCAAAATCCCCCCGGCATTCACGAACACCTGTGGATAACCCAGCCTGTCCACGTCCATGAACGGGTACTGATACTGCCCAAGCAAATGCCCGCGCAGCAGCACATAACCAAAATACACCACGGGGTAAATCACCCACCCGGCGATGTACTTGAGCTGCAAGGTGCCTTTGGGCACGCAGCGCCACCAGTAGATCAGAAACAGCAGCGGCATCACGTCATGCAGCAATTCATCGGCGATGAACTGAAAGCCTTCGGGGCTCCATAAATGCCGTAGCAGCAGGTTGTAGGCCAGGCTCACCACCACGATGCTGGTGGCAATCGCGCCGCAGATGCCGGGCTTGAGGAAAAACCGTCTGGCGGCGGATTCGCGGGTGACCAGCGCGTAGCTCAGCACCACGACCACCAGCGTATTGGTCAGCACCGTGAAGAAACTGAAAAAGCTGATCAACCCGCCCAGCAGGCTCGCGCCGCTGGACCAGCGCGAATACAAAATCAGGTATTGCTGGATCGCCAGCCCCACCCAACCGGCGAGCGCGGCCGCCGCGACATAACGCTTCATGGGCTCAGTCCAACGGGCGTTTGGTGCGCATCAGCTTGACGTATAACCCTTCGACTTTTTCACGGGCCCAAGGGGTCTTGCGCAGGAAGGTCAGGCTCGACTTGATGCTGGGATCGCTCTTGAAGCAGCGGATATCAATACGCTCGGCCAGGCCGCTCCATTCGTAATGCGCCACCAGCGTGGTGAGGACGTGTTGCAGGGTCACGCCGTGGAGTGGGTCGTTGCTTGTCGCGGTCATGCCGGGCCTTTTGCAGGAGAGGAAACACAGCCGCGCACCTTAGCCGACGGGGCGTAACGGTGGAAGCACTGCATTGAATATAGCCGCTTGGCAAAAGTTCCCCTTCGCAGCCTAAAAAGAGATGTTATATTGTAACATCTCTTATCAAAATCCTGCCAAGGAATGTCCGATGTCCGTCTCCTGTTTCTGGCGTTTATCCCCCCTCGCTGCCGCCCTGCTGATCTGCTCCGAAGCCCACGCCCTGGAGCTGCAACCGCAAATCATCACCGCCAATCCCCTGGGCAGCGAACAGCTCGCCTCGCCCACCACCGTGCTGGAAGGCGATGAGCTGACCCTGCAGCAAAAAGGCAGCCTTGGCGAGACCCTGAACAGGCAGCCGGGGGTGTCGTCTTCCTACTTTGGTCCGGGCGCCAGCCGGCCGATCATTCGTGGCCAGGACGGTGACCGTATTCGCCTCCTGCGCAATGGCGTGGGTGCGCTGGATGCATCGTCGCTGTCCTATGACCATGCCGTGCCGCTGGACCCGATCAACGTCGAACGCATTGAAATCGTGCGCGGCCCGGCGGCCTTGCTGTACGGCGGCAGCGCCATCGGCGGCGTGGTCAATACCTTTGACAACCGCATCCCCACCGCCGCCATCGAAGGCATCCACGGTGCCGGTGAACTGCGCTACGGCGGCGCCGACACCACCCGCAGCAGCGCGGGCAAGCTGGAGGCCGGCGACGGCACCTTCGCCTTGCACCTGGACGCCAACGCGCGGGAATTCAACGACCTGAAAATCCCGGGCTCTGCGCGTAGCAGTCATGCCCCCGACACCGAGGATAGCCCCGGCAAGAACGGCCGCCTGGGCAACAGCGACGGGCGCCAGGACGGCGGTGCCGCAGGTGGTTCCTACACCTGGGATGACGGCTACGCGGGGCTTTCCTACAGCAACTACGACAGTAACTACGGCTCGCCGGCCGAGCAGGATGTGCGCATCCGCATGCAGCAGGAGCACTACGCCTTCGCGTCCGAGATCCGTAACCTGCAAGGGCCGTTCACCTCGGTGAAACTCGACGCGGGCTATACCGACTACGAACACCGCGAAATCGAAGGTGGCGAAACCGGTACAACCTTCAAGAACAAAGGCTATGAAGCCCGCGTTGAAGCCCGTCACCAGCCTGTCGGCCCATTCGATGGCGTGGTCGGCGCCCAGGTGACCCGCAACGAGTTCTCGGCCCTGGGCGAAGAAGCCTTCGTACCCCAGACCGACACCAACGCCGGTGCACTGTTTATCCTTGAAGAGATGCAAGCCAGCGAACGCCTGAAGCTCAGCCTCGGCGGGCGCCTGGAACACACCAGCGTCGACCCGGATGCCAAGGGCAACGCGCGCTTCGCCAATGCCGACAAGGCCAGTGACTTCACCGCAGGCAGCCTGTCCTCCGGCGCGGTTTACAGCCTGACGCCGATCTGGTCCCTGGCTGCAACGTTGGGCTACACCGAGCGTGCGCCAACCTTCTACGAGCTGTACGCCAATGGTGCCCACGTCGCCACCGGCACCTACGAATTGGGCGATGCCAACCTGTCCAAGGAAAAAGCCGTGTCCAGCGACCTGGCCCTGCGCTTCGACAACGGCACCCATAAAGGCAGCTTCGGCGTGTTCTACAGCCGTTTCTCCAATTACATCGGCCTGCTCGGCACTGGCCGTACGTTGAACGACGAAGGTGAAGAGGACGCCGGCGGTATTCCCGAGTACAGCTATTCCGGCGTGCGCGCGCGTTTCGCCGGTTTCGAAGCCCAGGATCACTGGAAACTCGGCGAAGGCGCCTACGGCAAGTTCGCCCTGGAGCTGTCGGGCGACTACACCCGCGCGACCAACCTGGACACGGGCGAAGCCCTGCCGCGCATTGCGCCGCTGCGCTTGAACAGCGGGTTGCTCTGGGAACTGGACCGCTGGCAGGCGCGTATCGATGTGGAACATGCCGCCGGTCAGGGGCGTGTGCCGAGCAATGAAAGCGGCACCGATGGCTATACCACCCTCGGCGCAAGCGCGGGTTACCACTTCAACGTCGGCAGCAGCGAGTGGCTGGCATTCGTCAACGGTGAAAACCTGACCAACCAGACGGTGCGCTATGCCAGCTCGATCCTGCGCGACATCGCGCCGGCACCGGGGCGCAGTGTGCAGTTCGGCATCCGCACCACCTTCTAACCCACACCACAAATCCCCCTGTAGGAGCGAGCTTGCTCGCGAAGACCGTCAACGATAACGCGTGCTTCCTGAACACACGCGCGGCAGTGGGTTTTTCGCGAGCAAGCTCGCTCCTACAGAGGCTATTCAGGCAGCGACTATCTGTCACTGTTACCAAATCTGAAATGATGCATCTTGCGATTCACCCTTCCTCAAACAGCCCCGCCGCATTATCCTTCGCAACAATCTGCAACGCTTCACTTCCCGGCCGACCTCAATTTGCCAAATCTCCCTGTACGTAAAGACAGCGCTGTCCGAAATCAGCCTGCGTCCGGGGGGGTGTTACCCGTCTGTGGATAACCCGTTTATCCACAGAAAAAACCAAAAAAACGATGAACCAAGCCCGCGCCCAATCGTCATCTACAGTGAGTGAAGCACGGGGTTACATAATTCCAACGTAACGGAGAAACACACTATGAGCACTGATGGTGCCTCAAGCCCAAGCCGCCTGCTGCCCAGGTTGCTGGGCGTCTTGCTGCTGATCATGGGGCTGGCCTTGCTGGCCGGTGGGGTCAAGCTGAGCATGCTCGGCGGGTCGTGGTACTACCTGCTGGCCGGTATCGGCATCGCCCTGACCGGCGTGTTGCTGCTGTCCAACCGCCGCGCTGCGCTGGGCCTGTATGCACTGGTGCTGTTCGCCAGCACCGTGTGGGCACTGTGGGAAGTGGGCCTGGACTGGTGGCAACTGGTGCCGCGCCTGGCCCTGCTGTTCGCCCTGGGCATCGTCATGTTGCTGCCGTGGTTCCGCCGTCCGTTGCTGCATGGCCAGGCCGCGCCGCTGGGCACCGGCGCGCTGAGCGCAGCCGTGGTGCTGGCGGGCGCTACCGCCCTGGCCAGCCAATTCACCAACCCGGGTGAAATGGTCAAGACCGGCCAACTGAACCGCGACACCGTGGCCGGCATGACCAACACTGCGCCGAGCCAGGCTGACGGTGACTGGAACTCCTATGGCCGCTCGGCCTACGGTGACCGTTACTCGCCACTGACCCAGATCACCCCGGCAAACGCGCACAAGCTGGTGCCGGCCTGGACCTTCCGTACCGGTGACATTCCCGGCGCAGGCGATCCCGGTGAAACCACTGCGGAAAACACCCCGCTGAAAGTCAACGGCATGCTGTACGTGTGCACCCCGCACAGTCAGGTGATTGCCCTGGACCCGGACACCGGCAAGGAAATCTGGCGTTTCGACCCGAAGATCAGCACCCAGGGTGCCGAGAACTTCAAGGGTTGGGCGCACATGACCTGCCGTGGCGTGTCGTATCACGATGACGCCGCCTACGCTTCCGAGCAGAAGCCAACCGGCAAGGCCATCCCGGCCGC
Organism: Pseudomonas sp. 31 R 17; assembly: GCF_900004915.1. Lineage (NCBI taxonomy): Bacteria > Pseudomonadati > Pseudomonadota > Gammaproteobacteria > Pseudomonadales > Pseudomonadaceae > Pseudomonas > Pseudomonas sp. 31 R 17. The sequence continues at coordinate 244,534 of NZ_CVTN01000065.1, read as the reverse complement.
CACCCCGACTGCCTGCCCGAAACGCATCTTCGTGCCGACCGCCGACACCCGCCTGATCGCCCTGAACGCCGACACCGGCAAGATGTGCGAAGACTTCGGTAACAAAGGCCAGGTCGACCTGCGCGCCAATATCGGCAGCTTCGCCCCAGGTGGTTACTACTCCACCTCGCCACCGGCCGTGACCAAGAACCTGGTGGTCATCGGCGGTCACGTGACCGACAACGTTTCCACCGACGAGCCAAGCGGCGTGATCCGTGCGTTCGACGTGCACACCGGCAAGCTGGTGTGGAACTGGGACAGCGGCAACCCGCACGACACCACCCCGTTGGCCGAAGGCAAGACCTACACCCGCAACTCGCCGAACATGTGGTCCATGTTCGCCGTGGATGAAAAACTCGGCATGCTCTACCTGCCGATGGGCAACCAGATGCCCGACCAGTACGGCGGCGACCGTACCGAAGACTCCGAGAAGTACGCGGCCGGCCTGACCGCCCTGGACATCGCCACCGGCCATGTGAAGTGGACCGTCCAGTTCACCCACCACGACCTGTGGGACATGGACGTGGGCGGCCAGCCGTCGCTGATCGACATCAAGACCGCCGGCGGTGTCAGGCACGCGGTGGTGGCATCGTCCAAGCAAGGCAGCATCTACGTGCTGGACCGCGCCACCGGCTGGCCGATTGTGCCCTTCAATGAAGTCCCGGTGCCGCAGGGCGCCGTCGCGGGCGATCGCACGGCCACTACCCAGCCCAAGTCCGAGCTGAACTTCATGCCACCGCCCCTCAAGGAGCGTGACATGTGGGGCGTGACCCCGTTCGATCAACTGATCTGCCGGATCGACTTCAAGTCGCTGCGCTACGACGGCCCGTTCACCCCGCCGTCGCTGCAAGGCTCGATCGTGTACCCAGGCAACTTCGGCGTGTTCGACTGGGGCGGCATTTCGGTTGACCCGGTGCGCCAGATCGCCTTCGTGAACCCGAGCTACATGGCGTTCAAATCGAAACTGATCCCGGCTGCCGACATTGCCAAGCAGGGCCCGCGCGTCAGCGAGACCCAAGGCGTACAGCCAAACAAAGGCGCGCCGTACGGCGTGATCCTCGAAGCGCTGCTGTCGCCAATGGGCCTGCCGTGCCAGGCACCGGCGTGGGGTTATGTCGCAGCGGTCGACCTGACCACCAACCAGACCATCTGGATGCACAAGAACGGCACCGTGCGTGACAGCTCGCCGATTCCGATCCCGTTGACCATGGGCGTGCCGAGCCTGGGCGGTACGTTCACCACCGCCGGTGGCGTCGCGTTCCTCAGCGGCACCCTGGACCAGTACCTGCGTGCCTATGACGTGAAAAACGGCAAGCAACTGTGGGAAGGCCGCCTGCCTGCAGGCGCGCAAACCACCCCGATGACCTACACCGGCAAGGACGGCAAGCAATACGTGCTGGTCGTGGCCGGCGGTCATGGCTCCCTGGGCACCAAGCAGGGTGACTACGTGATGGCGTTCAAACTGCCGGAATAAGCAAGACTGGCGGTATTAAAAAGGCGGTTACCTTCAACAGGTAACCGCCTTTTCTTTGCGCCGCTGAAGGCTCGTTCCCTTGCTCCGCGTGGGCATGCATCCCGTGACGCTGCGCGTCAGCCTCGCCGGGCCCGCATGAAATCCCCCCAGCGCCGCACCAGGTAGTTGTGCTCATCCATGACCGAATTCCATACCGCAATATGCCCCATGCGCTGTTCATAGGAGCCGCCGTCGCGCACTTCGCCAATATCGATCAGCGGCAGGCCATCGCTTCCCGGCAGTTGCTCCCGCGCAGGCTTGCCCGCGTACCAGTAATCCCATTCCGCACGGCTCAAGTGATCGCGACTGCGCGCCGGATTACCGATGTAATAGCCCTGCCGAGCCATCACCGCCCCGGGCCAGCCCGACAGCCACCAATTCAAGTAAGCATAGGCCGCGTCCAGCACCGCGCCCTGGGCATGGCGCGATAATGACAACCCACCAAACCAGGCCCGATAGCCTTCACGTGGCACCGCCAGACGGTATTTCACCCCGGCGCGGTGCAGGCGCATCAAGGTCGGCGACCACAGGCTCTGGATATCGATGCTGGGGCTGAGCATCAATTGCGCGGCTTCTTCGTCATCGGACCAGAACGCCGCAAAGTGGCCTTCCTTCTGCTTGCGCACCAGGACGTCGGCCAGCAAATCGATCTCTTCGATGCTCATGTTGCCGATGTCCTTGAAGCTGGCCAGCCCTGCCCCCTGCACCGCCAGCGCGGCGTCCAGGGCGCCGATGGCGGCGTCGCTTTGCAAGGCCGTGCGCGCACGCCACGCGGGGTCCAACAGCCAGCCCCAGCTTTCATTGCCGTGGCAAAACCCGTCGGGCATACGCTCGGGACGGTAGGCAAAGCTGTCGGCGTTGTGGGTCAGGGGCAGCATACTGATGCGCTCGGTAACCGTGCTGCCCAGGCTGCCATCGTGCTGCACGAACAACCGCTCGCTGGGCACGCTGCCGCTGCCCAGGCGATCATCGGGCGACAGGCGTCCGCGCTTGGGCAGGTCATTGATCTCGTGCCACAACGCGACGCGCCGGGTGTCGATGGGTTGGATCGCCCGGGCCGGCCACACGAAATCGACATTGTGAAACCACTGGTCGTACAGGTCGTAGCTTTCGGGCTGCATCACCGCGATGCGCTGGGCCTGTTCAACGTCGTGCACCTGATACACCAGGCGGATACCCAGTTCCTGCTCGGCCCGCACGCGCAGGCATTCGAGCAAGGTGACCGACGTGCCGAGGACCCTCAACGTGATCATGCTGCGAACCGCCGCGAGAACACATCGAAGGAGCGGCGCAACAGCGCAGGGTCGAGGCCGCGCAGGATAAACACCAGGCGCGATTGCCGGTCGCTGCCCGGCCACGCTGGCAGATGCACCGGCGCATGCAGGCAGTGCTGCACGCCATGAATGACGATGGGGGTGTTACTGGCGTTCACGTTGAGCAGTCCTTTGACACGAAGGATTCGTTCGCCGTGGCATCTTAACAGCATCGACAACCACACCCCGAAACCGACCCAATCCAAAGGCTGGTCGAAGGTCAGGCTGCACACTTGCGCGGTGCCGTGGCTGGCCGTGGTGGTCTGATGCAACTGCCAGCGGCTGACTTCAATGGCGGGTTCGGCGCTGCGCAGGCCTTCGCCAAGCAGCAGTTGGTCGCCGCTGTGAATGGCATGGGTATCGAGGATCGGCGTGCCGGCATTGAGCGCCCGCAAATGTGCGCGCAGTGCCGTGCAGTCGCCCGCCAGATCGGTCTTGCTCACCAACACACGATCCGCCGCCGCCACCTGGGCCAGCCACTCCGGATGCAGGCGTTCCTGCAGGGCGGCGTGGCTGGCGTCCACCAGGGTAATCACCAGGCCGATGTGCAAACGCCCGCGCAGTTGCACGTCGTTATTCAAGGTGGCGAGGATGGGCGCCGGGTCGGCCAGGCCGGTGGTTTCCAGGATCACCCGCTTGAATGCCGGGATTTCACCGCGCTCGCGGCGTTGCAGCAAGGTCAGCAGCGCCTCCTTCAGCTCGCCACGGATCGAGCAGCACACGCAACCGCTGGGCAGCAGCACCGTGTCGGGCGCGATGTCTTCCACCAGCAGATGGTCGATGCCGACGTCGCCGAATTCGTTGATCAGCAAGGCGGTGTCGCCCAGGCTTTCACCCTGCAACAGGCGCTTGAGCAAGGTGGTCTTGCCGCTGCCGAGGAAACCGGTGATGACGTTGAGAGCGATGCTCATTTTTTATACCTCCGCCCCTTGCAGGAGCGAGCTTGCTCGCGATGAACTCATGGACACCGCGCTTATCCAGGATGCACGCGTTAGCGTTGACGTTTTTCGCGGGCAAGCCCGCTCCTACAGTGGGTTGCATTCCAAATGGTCGAGCAGTTTGGGATCGAGGGGGTCCAACGGACGGCCGAGCATGTCCTGGGCCGCCTGCCACAGCTGATCCAGGCCGCTGGCCAGGGCCTGTTTGCCGGTGGCGCCCAACAACAGATAGGACGCGCCCTGGAAGTCTTCGACCTTGAGCCGGAACACCGCCAGCACCTGGTTGATCGCCGCGATCCGGCGCAGGCGTTCGCGGCGCCTGGGCAGCTCGTCGCCCAGGGGGTCGCTCCAGTGCAGGTCTTCGCCGAGCAATCCGCAGAGTCCGCACATGACTACACCCCGCTCATGGCATGACATCGCCGGAATTCGGGCCCAGGGTCTGGCCGACGAACAGGTTGCCGCCCGGCTCGCTGGCCAGCAGCACCGCCGTCGGCGCCACTTCGTCGGCCAGCCCGAAGCGGCCCAGGGGCAGCTCCCTGGCCTTGGCACGCTTCCAGTCAGCGCTGATACCGCTGACCAATGGCGTCTCAATGGGGCCGGGGGCGATGGCGTTGACCAGCACATTGTCCTTGGCCACTTCCAGTGCCAGGGACTTGGTAAAGCCGATCACCCCGGCCTTGGCGGCGGCGTAATGCGTCAGTTCGGCGCCGCCCTTGATGCCCAGTTGCGAGGCGACATTGATGATCCGCCCCCAACGCTGCGCAACCATGTGCGGCAAGGCGCGCTGGCTGGCGACGAAGACGCTGGTGAGGTCGACGCGCAGCATGTCGTTCCACATCGCGATGGACAGGTCGACGCAGCGCGCCTGGGTGAGCATGCCTGCGTTGTTGACCAGGATATCGATACCGCCGAACTGCTCGACGCAGCAGTCGACACTGGCCTGGGCGCCTTCGACGGTGCCGACGTCAGCCAGGCATTCGAACACCTCGGCACCGAGGTTGCGGCAGGTGATCGCGGTTTCGGCGAGGCTGGCGGCGTTGCGGTCGGCCAGCACCAGGCGTGCGCCTTCAGCGGCGTAGGCGCGGGCGATAGCGGCACCGATGCCGCTGCCGGCGCCGGTGATCACGGCGCGGCGGTGGGCGAGTTGGTTCATGTAGACGATCTCCCGAATAAACACAGTTCCAATGTGGGAGGGGGCTTGCCCCCGATGGCGGTGGGTCAGTCACAGTTGTTTTTCTGAGGCACAGCCATCGGGGGCAAGCCCCCTCCCACATTTTTGAGCCAGTACAGTCAGTCAGGCCAGCGTACGGTCAGGCCACCATCAATTACGATGCTCTGCCCGGTCAGGTAACTCGATGCATCACTGGTTAAAAACTGCACCAATGAAGCCACTTCATCCGCGCGCCCTACCCGCCCCAGCGGAATCGCACGCGCTGCTTTCGCCAGGCCCTGCGGCCCCAGCGAGTTCTTCGCATCCAGCGACTGCGGCGTCTCGATCAACCCTGGAATCACCGCATTACAGCGTATGCCCTTTGCCGCCAACTCCACCGCCAGCGAGCGGCACAACCCCGGTACGCCGGCCTTGGCGGCCGCGTAATGCGAATGCTCCTGCCAGCCATACACGCCTCCGGCAATCGACGAAATCGCCACCAACGCGCCGCCTTCGTGCATGTGCCGGGTCGCCGCGCGAAAGGTGCGCATGACCCCCGTCAGGTCGACATTGAGCATCTCGTCCCACAGCGCATCGGTCATCTCCAGCAACGGCGCGCGACGCAGCAAGCCGGCGTTGGCCACGGCGTAATCCAGCCGACCAAAATGCTGCACACCCTGCGCGGCCAGGGCATCCACCGAGGCGGTATCGCCCACGTCCAACGGCAACATCAGGCATTCGCCGCCCGCGGCCTGCACCAGGCTGACGGTGGCCTGCGGGTCATGGGGGTCCGCCGGGTAGTACCCGCCGACCACCGCCACACCGTGGCGCGCATAGGCCACGGCGAGGGCTTGGCCGATGCCGCTGGCGGCACCGGTAATCAAGGCAACTTTACGGCTCATCATTGACTCCTTACTGAACGGTTTCCGGACGCACATGGCGTGCGGCAAACATCAACAGACCGGACAAAAAGCACGGCACGGCGCCAAACCACAGTGCGGCGGTCTGCCAGTCACTGCCGGCGGACAGCACCTGGGTCGCACCAAAACCTGCGACCACCGCACCGATCGGGCCCATGGCATGGATGATCGCGCCGCCGGTGGCGCGGATGCTGGTAGGGAAACTCTCACTGATAAAGAACAGCGCCGCCGAATACGGCCCGATCAGGAAGAACAGGCCCAGGCTGTACAGCCCGACGACCATTGCCATATTGCTCGGGCCGAACAGCATTCCGGCAAACGACAGACCGCCGAGCATCCAGCCCAGGCCGATCACGTTGCGACGGCCGATCTTGTCGCCCATCCAGCCGTGGCTCAGGTAGCCGCAATAGCCCACCAGGTTCGACAGGACGAGGATGATCAGCGAGTTCTCGAACGAGATGTGGTGCACGCTGACGATCACCGACGTGCCCAACACGCTGAACACCTGGATCGCCGCCCAGTTGAGCAACAGCGCGGCGCCAATCACCAACGTGGCGCGGCGGGCCGGGCCACGGAAGGCAGCCTTGAGACCGGCCTTGCTGTGCTCGTCGTAGTCCACGCCGTAGGTCTGCGCAACGTTCTGCGCTTCGCTCACCGCGCCGCTTTTGCGCAGTTGGCTGATGCGTTCATGGATCTGGAACTGCGGACTCTCCTTGAGCTTGCGCGCCATGATCGCGATCACGACAGCCGGGATCGCCGCAAAAACGAAGCAGCCCTGCCAGCCGATGATCGGCAGCAACAGCGCGGTCAACCCGGCGGCGATCAACGCGCCGACCGGCCAACCGCCCTGCACCAGGCTGTAGATAAAGCCGCGACGCTTGGTCAACCGAGGATCTTCCGAGGCGCCGTACAGCTCGGTCAGATAGGTGGCGTTGACGGTCTCCTCGGCATAGCCCAGGCCGCCCAGCGAACGGATCAGGATCAACGGCGACTTGCCCCACGCTCCGCCAATCGCCGTCAGCGCCGAGCACAGCGCGGAACCGGCCACGGTGAAAATAATCCCTTTGCGACGCCCCAGCTTGTCCACGATCGGGCCGATAGCCAGGGCGACCACGGCGGTTCCCACCGCCACCCAGGTCGCGATCTCGGCCTGCTCCACTTCACCCCAGCCAAAGTGCCGGCCGATTTCCGGCAGCAAGGTGCCGAACAGGATGAAGTCATACACCGCAAACACCCAGGCGAAAAACGCGATCCAGGTGGCGAAGCGCACCTCCCGGGAAGTCAGCTGCCGGGGTTTCCAGCCAGTCAGGTCAAGCTTGTTGTAGATGGACATAGATCGCGCCTCAAGGGGATGGGTGGACCCTGTAGGAGCGAGCTTGCTCGCGAAAATCATCAACGATGACGCGGGCATCCTGGATGCACGCGGCGCTCTCCGGTTCTTCGCGAGCAAGCTCGCTCCTACGGGGTGACGCTGGTTCAGGTACGCGGTTGGCGGCGGATGAAGTCATCGGCAATTTCGTCAAAGGTGACGAAGCGCACGCCGGCATGGCTCTGGATGTGTTCGATCAGACGCTCGAGCATCAGCAGCACTTGCGGGCGGCCGGACACGTCGGGGTGGATGGTCATGGTGAACACGGCGTGTTCGTGTTCGCGGTAGACCCAGTCGAACTGGTCGCGCCACATTTCTTCCAGGTGACGCGGGTTGACGAACCCGTGGCTGTTGGGGGCTTTCTTGATGAACATCATCGGCGGCAGGTCGTCGAGGTACCAGTTGGCCGGGATCTCCACCAGGTCGGTTTCTTCGCCGCGCACCAGGGGCTTCATCCAGGTATCGGGGTGCTGACTGTAATCGATCTTGGTCCAGGTATCGCCCTTGCGCACGTAGTAAGGGTGGAAGTCGTTGTGCATCAGGCTGTGGTCGTACTTGATGCCCTTTTTCAGCAGCAGTTCGTTGGTGACCTTGCTGAATTCCCACCACGGCGCCACGTAGCCGGTGGGGCGCTTGCCGGTGACCTGGGTGATCAGTTCGATGGACTTGTCGAGAACGATTTCTTCCTGCTCGGCGGTCATCGCGATCGGGTTTTCGTGGCTGTAGCCGTGCACGCCGATCTCGTGGCCGGCGTCGGCCACGGCCTTCATCTGCTCGGGGAAGGTTTCCATCGAGTGACCGGGGATAAACCAGGTGGTGCGCAGGCCGTAGCGTTCGAACAGTTTGAGCAGGCGTGGCGCGCCGATTTCACCGGCGAACAGGCCGCGGGAGATGTCGTCCGGCGAGTCTTCACCGCCGTAGGAACCGAGCCAGCCGGCGACGGCGTCAACGTCGACGCCAAATGCACAGAGGATGTCTTTAGCCATGGTGTGTCTCCTTAGATAGTCAGTACGGATTCGACGGACAACGCCGCGCGCAGCAGGCGCGCGTCTTCTCCCATCGGGGCGCTGAGCAGCAACCCGGTGGGCAGGCCCTGGGCATCGAGGCCGCTGGGCAGGGTCACGCCTGGCATGTCGAGCAAACTGCCGGGCATGGTCAGGCGCAGGGTGGCGAGGTTGGTTGTGACGAACAGCTCATCGTCGGCTTCAAGCGCCGCCAACGCCGGGGCGACGTGGGCGACGGTCGGGGTGATCAGGACGGCGCCGTCGAGGTCTTCGATCAGTTGCTGTTGCAGGCGGCGGCGCGCCTCGGTCAGGTGGATCAGTTGGCTGGCCGGCAGTGAACGCGCGGCTTCCAGGCGGCGGCGCACGCGGGGGTCGAGTTGGTCGGCGTCGGGGCTGTCGAGCAACGCCTGGTGCAGGGCGAAGGCTTCGAAGGCGCCGAGCCAGCCATGGTCTTTGATCAGCTCCAGCGTCGCCTGGAAGGCCGCGCATTCGCGCTCTTCGACCAGCGCGCCGTGGGCCTTGAGCTGCTCCACCGCGCGCAGCAGGTTGTTGCGCACGGCGGGTTCGACCTTCTGCTGCGCCAGCACGAAACGCTGGCCCTTGAGGCTGCGGGCGACGTGGGTGTGGCTGCGGCCATGCAGCAAGTCGTCGACGGCCAGGGCATCACGCACGCTGCGGCTTATCGGGCCGAGGCTGTCGAGGCTGTGCGCCAGTGGAAATACGCCGTCGCGGCTGTAGCGCCGACTGCTGCTGCGGTAACCCACCAGGCCGTTGAACGCCGAGGGGACGCGGATGGAACCGGCCGTGTCGGTGCCCATGGCGATGGGCACGATGCCGGCGGCAACGGCCACGGCCGAGCCCGAGGAAGATCCGCCGGGGATGCGCGGTTGATCCGTGCCATGGGGATTGTGCGGCGTGCCGAAATGGGGGTTCAGGCCCAGGCCGGAATAGGCCAGTTCGCTGAGGTTGGTCTTGCCGACGCTGACCATTCCGGCACGACACAGCAGGCCGACGGTGGGTGCATCGAGCAACGCGACGGGCGCATGGCGGCGGTAGGCGGCGCCCGCCGTGGTGATGCTGCCGGCCACGTCGAACAGGTCCTTCCAGGCCAGCGGCACGCCATCGAACAGGCTCAACGGCTGACCGGCGCGCCAACGTGCGGCAGAGGCTTGGGCTTCACGACGGGCGCGCTCGGGCGTCAGGCTGATAAATACCGACGGAACCTGGCTGGCTTTGTCGAGTGCCTGTTCGAGGGCTTGCACTGGGTCGCTGCGACCGCTGGCGAAGTCCTCGGCCATTGAAGTGGCGTCTGACATCAGGATGACCCTCACAAACGTACATATTAATAAAATGTACATTTTATAAAGGCAGCTTTCGTGCCAGTCTGTGCTCAACGAAGTTTGCTCAGACAGCTGTTTTCGGCCATAACCGCGAGCTAGAGGGTGTTTGACCAGGTAAAAAATCCGGGCAGGCGGTGACTCAGGCGCCTCAACGAAATAATGTACTTTTTATTAATAAATACATTTTGGTGCAGAAAAGTAACAGGTCGACTTCCGAAGCCCCAAAAACGTGCCGCCGACGTGGCGCAGAGTGACAGGCGCATCTATGAGAGAATCCCCGGTCAACGGTCCCTCCACCTCTGAGAACGCAATGAAAGCAGTGTCCGCCTCGGCCTCCCGTTACGCGATGATTCACAAAGTGATGCGCGACGCGATCGTCAACGGCACCGCCCGCCATGGGCTGGTGTTGCTCGAAGCGCCGCTGGCCGAGCTGTTCGGCACCAGCCGCGTGCCGGTGCGCAAGGCCCTCGACCTGCTGCATGACGAAGGCTTGATCTGCCGCTTCAACGGCCGGGGCTACCTGATCAATCCGCAAGGCCTGGCCATGGAGCCGTTGCGCCTGCCCCTGAGCCATGCCCACCTGGGTCTTAACGGCGAGGACGAGTTGGTAGACACGCGGCCGCTGGGCGAACGCATCGTCGAGGAAATCGGCGCGGCGTTGTCCACCTGCATTGCCTTTGGCCACTACCGCCTGGACGAGCAAGCCGCCGCCGACCACTACGGCGTCAGCCGCGCGGTGGTGCGTGAAGCGCTGATGCGCCTGCGCGACCGTGGCCTGGTAGAGAAAGAGCCCTACTCACAATGGCTGGCGGGGCCCTTGACCGCGCGGGAAGTCACCGAAGACTACGAACTGCGTGCTTGCCTGGAACCCGAAGCCCTGCGCCAGAGCGCGCCCAACCTCGACCGCGAGCTGCTTGAAGCCATGTTGCAACGCGTGCTGGACGCCCAGGACAGCCCGCAGTGCAGCCTGGAAGCCATCGAGCGGATCGAGGAGGATTTGCACCAACGCTGCCTGGCCGGCCTGCGCAATCGCAAGATCGCGGCGCTGATTCGCCAGGGGCAGAGCCCGATGATCATCAGCCGGATCTTTTATCGATTGCTGGGGATCGGCGCCGATCCGGCGATGTTGGCCGAACATCGACTGATTCTGGAGTTGCTGCTGCACGGCGCGTTTGATGCGGCGGCGCTGAATCTGCGTGAGCATTTGCAACGGGCCAGTCAAAGGATGTTGCAGCGTTTGAAAGTGTTATCGGTGTTGCCGGAACAGCCTCTCCCTGCGTACCTGCACAAAATCAGCTGACCACTCGTCCAGCGTGGTTCTGAAAATCTCATTCAATATGTTGCTAACTCACCCCCACCATTGAAACCACCACTGCCCTGCCCCATCTAAGCACCATACTTCCTGATGCAGGTGCCCCATGAGCGACCAGCAAGACATCCCTGATTACGACCTGAACGACTACGCCGACCCCGAAAACGCTGAATCCTCGTCCAACACCGGCCTGGCCCTGCCCGGGCAGAACCTGCCGGACAAGGTCTACATCATCCCGATCCACAACCGGCCGTTTTTCCCGGCGCAAGTGCTGCCGGTGATCGTCAACGAAGAGCCCTGGGCCGAAACCCTGGAACTGGTGAGCAAATCCGACCACCACTCCCTCGCCCTGTTTTTCATGGACACACCGCCCGAAGACCCGCGCCACTTCGACACCTCGGCCCTGCCGCTGTACGGCACGCTGGTCAAGGTGCACCACGCCAGCCGCGAGAACGGCAAACTGCAATTCGTGGCCCAGGGCCTGACCCGCGTGCGCATCAAGACCTGGCTCAAGCATCACCGCCCGCCGTACCTGGTGGAAGTGGAATATCCGCACCAGCCGAGCGAGCCGACCGACGAGGTCAAGGCCTACGGCATGGCGTTGATCAATGCGATCAAGGAACTGCTGCCGCTCAATCCGCTGTACAGCGAAGAGTTGAAGAACTACCTCAACCGCTTCAGCCCCAACGATCCGTCGCCGCTCACCGACTTCGCCGCCGCGCTGACCTCGGCCACCGGTAACGAGTTGCAGGAAGTGCTCGATTGCGTGCCCATGCTCAAGCGCATGGAGAAAGTGCTGCCGATGCTGCGCAAAGAGGTCGAAGTTGCGCGCCTGCAGAAAGAGCTGTCCGCCGAAGTGAACCGCAAGATCGGCGAGCACCAGCGCGAGTTCTTCCTCAAGGAACAGCTCAAGGTCATCCAGCAGGAGCTGGGCCTGACCAAGGACGACCGCAGCGCCGACGTCGAACAGTTCGAGCAGCGCCTGGAAGGCAAGGTGCTGCCGGCCCAGGCGAAAAAACGCATCGACGAAGAACTGAACAAACTGTCGATCCTCGAGACCGGTTCGCCGGAATACGCGGTCACGCGCAATTACCTGGACTGGGCCACCTCGGTACCCTGGGGCGTGTATGGCGAAGACAAACTCGACCTGAAGCACGCGCGCAAGGTGCTGGACAAGCATCATGCGGGCCTGGACGACATCAAGAGTCGCATCCTCGAATTTCTCGCGGTGGGTGCCTATAAAGGCGAAGTCGCCGGTTCCATCGTGCTGCTGGTGGGCCCGCCGGGCGTGGGCAAGACCAGCGTGGGTAAATCCATCGCCGAATCCCTGGGCCGGCCGTTCTACCGCTTCAGTGTCGGCGGCATGCGTGATGAGGCCGAGATCAAGGGCCATCGCCGCACCTACATCGGCGCCCTGCCCGGCAAGCTGGTGCAGGCGCTCAAGGACGTGGAGGTGATGAACCCGGTGATCATGCTCGACGAGATCGACAAGATGGGCCAGAGCTTCCAGGGCGACCCGGCGTCGGCACTGCTTGAAACCCTCGACCCGGAACAGAACGTCGAATTCCTCGACCACTACCTGGACCTGCGCCTGGACCTGTCCAAGGTGCTGTTCGTGTGCACCGCCAACACCCTGGACTCGATTCCCGGCCCGCTGCTCGACCGTATGGAAGTGATTCGCCTGTCGGGCTATATCACCGAAGAAAAAGTCGCCATCGCCAAGCGTCACCTGTGGCCCAAGCAACTGGAAAAAGCCGGCGTCTCGAAAAACAGCCTGAGCATCAGCGACGGCGCCTTGCGTGCGCTGATCGACGGCTATGCGCGGGAAGCCGGTGTGCGCCAGTTGGAAAAGCAACTGGGCAAACTGGTGCGCAAGGCGGTGGTCAAGCTGCTGGATGAGCCGAACTCGGTGATCAAGATCGGCAACAAGGACCTGGAAAGCTCCCTGGGCATGCCGGTATTTCGCAATGAACAAGTGCTGTCCGGCACCGGCGTGATTACCGGCCTGGCCTGGACCAGCATGGGCGGCGCCACCCTGCCGATCGAAGCGACGCGCATCCACACGCTCAACCGCGGCTTCAAACTCACCGGGCAGTTGGGTGAAGTGATGAAGGAGTCCGCCGAAATCGCCTACAGCTTCATCAGCTCGAACCTGAAGTCGTTTGGCGGTGACCCGAAGTTCTTCGACGAAGCCTTCGTCCACCTGCACGTGCCCGAAGGTGCCACGCCCAAAGACGGCCCGAGCGCCGGTGTAACCATGGCCAGCGCGTTGCTGTCACTGGCCCGCAACCAGCCGCCAAAGAAAGGCGTGGCCATGACCGGCGAACTGACCCTGACCGGGCATGTGCTGCCGATTGGCGGAGTACGCGAGAAAGTCATCGCGGCGCGGCGCCAGAAAATTCACGAACTGATCCTGCCGGAGCCCAACCGTGGCAGCTTTGAAGAGCTGCCGGAGTACCTGAAGGAAGGCATGACCGTGCACTTTGCCAAGCGCTTTGCGGATGTGGCGAAGGTGCTCTTCTGACAGTTATGCAGTGCCTGAGCTGGCCTCATCGGGGGCAAGCCCCCTCCCACATTTTGACCGGACTTCAAAGGATGTACTCGGTCAAGTGTGGGAGGGGCTTACTCCCGATAAAGCATACTGCAGCGCCCAAACGTAACCACGATGCGAAGCGAGTCGCTCTTGATCTTGATCTTAGGCGCCCCGTTAAACCACGCTGGCCGAACGCAGGCTTGAATCCGTGGGTAACCCGGCAGGACGCCGGGTTAGCC
>NZ_CVTN01000065.1:208331-230814 GCF_900004915.1 Pseudomonas sp. 31 R 17 | reverse complement strand
GAGGTGCCGAGTGGTGGGGCAAGAGCGTTTTGCTTACTTTTGCGCTTTTCAAAAGTGAGCCGCTGTAAAAGCGGAACCCATAGCAGCCGTTACCACAGAAACGGATATGTACTCAACCCAATCCAACATCCTGGTCGGCCCTGAGGCCGCCATCGGGGGCAAGCCCCCTCCCACACTTGACCGCATTCCAATGGATGTTCTCGGTCAAGTGTGGGAGGGGCCCCGATGAGGCCCGACCTGCCAACCCACCCCCTCCTGTCACACCCGGCCCCATCTTCGGTTATGCTCGCCCTTCGTCGTGTATAAACGGAGCCCCCATGACCGCAGCCCGCCTGCTTCTCCCCCTGAGCCTTGCCCTGCTCGCCGCGTGCGCCAGTGCGCCGAAGCAAAACGTCACCGTGGACAACCAGAGCGCCTGCCCGCTCCCGCTTAAAACCGGACAAACCCTGATACTCACCCTGCCCAGCAATCCCACCACCGGCTATCGCTGGGCCATCCAGGACTCCGCCGGCGGTGCACTGCGCGCATTGAGCCCCGAGGTCTACAGCAGCAGCGAATCCGGCGTGATCGGCGGTGGCGGCCAGTCGACCTGGCGCTTCCAGGCGTTCGCCCCAGGCCAGGGCCGTTTGCGCCTGACCTCCCAGCAACCGTGGGAACCGGAAGCTGAACCCGTCGAGATCTTTGAATGCGCGATTACGGTGAACTGATGGGTCAAGGCTGTGGTGACGTGCTGATTCCGGCACCGCGTTCATCCAGAATGTCTGCGTAATCGTTGACGACCATCGCAGGCAAGCCAGCTCCTACGCTAAAATGCCGGCCTTTCCCCCTTCGTCGCCGGAACAACCGTGAGCAAAGAACCCGATCGCCTATTCGCCCAGCCCCTGCCCCAGGTGCCGGACTTCGCCTTTAACGAGGACGTGGTGCGGGTGTTCCCGGACATGATCAAGCGCTCGGTGCCCGGTTACCCGACCATCGTCGAGAACCTCGGCGTGCTCGCCGCCCAGTTCGCCCAGCCGGACAGCGTGCTGTATGACCTGGGCTCGTCCTTGGGCGCGGTCACCCAGGCCCTGCGCCGCCATGTGCGCACCGAGGGTTGCCGGGTGATCGCAGTGGATAACTCGACGGCGATGGTCGAACGCTGCCGCCAATACCTCAATGGCCAGGACTCGATGTTCCAGGAGTTACTGCCGGTGGACGTGATCGAGGGCGATATCCTTGCCCTGCACTTCCAACCGGCCTCGGTGGTGGCGTTGAACTTCACCCTGCAATTCATTGCCCCCGATGAGCGCCTGGCGTTGCTGGGGCGTATCCGTCAGTCGCTGCTGCCGGGCGGCGCACTGATCCTCTCGGAAAAGCTGCGCTTCAATGATGCCCAGGAACATGGGTTGCTGACCGACCTGCATATCGCGTTCAAGCGCGCCAACGGCTACAGCGAACTGGAAATCGCGCAGAAGCGCAGCGCCATCGAAAACGTCATGAAGCCCGACAGCCTCGAAGAACACCGCGAACGCCTGCTGGCGGCCGGGTTCTCGAAAGTCGTGCCGTGGTTCCAGTGTCTTAACTTTGCCTCGTTGATTGCCTTGCCATGATTGATTTGTCTCCCCTCGCCCGCCATCTGGTCGGTACTCCCCTGGCCGTGTGGGCCCAGGGCCTGCAAGCGCAGCTCGATAGCAAGATGGAAAAAGGCCATGGCGACCTGGAGCGCTGGCAGAGTGCTTTGGACGCACTGCCAAACATCCAGCCCAGTGACGTAGACCTGTTGAACGGCCTGGTGCTGGACACGGATTGCGACGACGAGACTCGCGCCCAGATGCACACGGCGCTCATGGGGCTGAGCCCCTGGCGCAAAGGCCCGTTCCACCTGTTCGGCGTGCATGTGGACACTGAATGGCGCTCTGACTGGAAATGGTCCCGGGTGGCGCCGCATCTGGACTTGAAGGGCAAGCGCATCCTCGATGTGGGTTGCGGCAATGGCTATTACATGTGGCGCATGCTCGGCGCCGGCGCCGACAGCGTGATTGGCGTGGACCCCAACTGGCTGTTCTTCTGCCAGTTCCAGGCGGTGCAGCGTTACCTGTCCCAACCCAGGGCCTGGCACCTGCCGTTCCCGTTCGAAGACCTGCCGGCGAACCTTGAAGGCTTCGACACGGTGTTTTCCATGGGCGTGTTCTACCACCGCCGTTCGCCGATCGAACACTTGCTGGCGCTGAAAGACACGCTGGTCAAAGGCGGTGAGCTGGTGCTGGAAACCCTGGTGGTGGACGGCGATCAGCAGCAAGTGCTGGTGCCGGAAGACCGCTATGCGCAGATGCGTAACGTGTGGTTCCTGCCGTCGGTTCCGGCGCTGATGCTGTGGCTGCGCCGCGCCGGATTCAGCGATGTGCGCTGCGTGGATGTGAGCGTGACCACGGTCGAGGAACAACGCGGGACGGCGTGGATGAAGTACCAGTCGCTCAGTGATTTCCTCGATCCCGAAGATCACAGCAAGACCATTGAAGGGCTGCCGGCGCCGATGCGGGCGGTGATCATCGCCAGGAAATAACGGTGAGTTATCACTGAATATATGGAGATCCAAATGTGGGAGGGGGCTTGCCCCCGATAGCGGTGTATCAGCCATGGATGTGGTGACTGACACTCTGCTATCGGGGGCAAGCCCCCTCCCACACTTTTATCCTCAGTGTTCTTTAGAGTGGAGGCTTGGCCCGGCGAGCCTTGAAGAATTCACTCAACACTGTGCCGCACTCCTCGGCCAGCACCCCGCCTTCAAACAGGACCCGATGGTTGAGAAAACCCTGGGTAAAAAACTGCCCCTGGCTCTGCACGATCCCGGCCTTGGGCTCCAGTGCGCCATAGACCACCCGTGCAATTCGCGAATGCACGATCAGGCCCGCGCACATGCTGCACGGTTCCAACGTCACATAGAGGGTGCTGCCCGGCAGGCGGTAATTGCTGACGGCGTGGGCGGCCGCGCGGATCGCGACCATCTCGGCATGGGCACTGGGGTCATTGCCGCTGATCGGGCAGTTGAAACCGCGGCCGATGATCTCACCGTCCTGCACCAGCACCGCGCCTACCGGCACTTCACCCAGCGCCGCGCCCTGGGCGGCGAGTGCCAGGGCTTCGCGCATGAAGTCCTGGTCGCGGCTGCGGTCGATGATCGCGGGGCGAACCTGGCGCATCACGCCACCTCGATGGCGGCCATCAGGCCGGTTTCCATATGGTCGATCACATGGCAGTGGAACATCCACACCCCCGGGTTATCCGCCACCAGGGCTACGCGGGCGCGTTCGTTCTTGCCCAAGAGATAGGTGTCGGTGAAATACGGGATGACCTTGTGGCGGTTCGATGCAATGACCTTGAAGCTCATGCCGTGCAGGTGGATCGGGTGCTGGTACTGGGTCATGTTCTTCAATTCGAAAATGTAGCTCTTGCCCTTCACGAGCTTGGCAATGGGGCGGTCGGCGCAGGTCTTGTCGGTGATGTCCCAGGCCTGGCCGTTGATCTGCCACAGGCTCGGCGGCTTGCCGTTGTCGACGTTGACCGACACCGAACCGACCCATTCGAAATTGAAGTTGAGTTTCTCGGCATTGGCCAGGTCCGGTTCGGCAACCGGGTTGGCCGGCAGCGCCGGGGGCCACTCGGTGGGCGCGTCGGTGTTGGCCACCGAACGGAACGTGCCCAGGCGCACCGGGCCATTGCGGATCGACAGCTCTTCGCCGGCGGGCGGCGCCTTGATCGCCAGGCAGATACGCATGCCAGGGCCCAGCCAGTATTCCTTGCCCAGCGGGCGCGGCTCGATGGGGTTGCCGTCCAGCGCGTAGATCTGCGCGTCGACATCCGGAATGTTGATGCGATACGTCAGGGTGTTGTCGAGGTTGAGCAGGCGCACCCGGGTGATCTGCCCGGCCGGCAGGTCGATCACGGCCTGGGACACGCCATTGATGGTGGATAAACGCCCCGCCGTGCCGCCACGCGCCGCCTCACGGGGGATGCTGAAGGCGACAAAGGCGCCCTCTTCGTCCACGTGCCAGCTTTTCAGGCTGAGGGTGCGTTCGTGTTTGAAACCGGTGGGCTCGCGCTCCTCGATGATCAGCGGTCCGACCAGGCCCCGGCCGAGCTCTTCGCTGCTGTTGACGTGCGGGTGATACCAGTAGCTGCCGGCGTCGGGCACACGGAACTTGTAGTCGAAGTATTCCCCTGGCAGTACCGGCAACTGCGAGACGTAGGGCACGCCGTCCATCTCCAGCGGCAGGCGGATGCCATGCCAGTGGATGGTGGTGGCGACCGGCAGGTGGTTGATAAAACGCACCCGCAGCCACTCGCCCTGGCGTACGCGCAACTCGGTGCCGGGCGCCGAAGGGCCGAACGCCCAGGCCTGGGTGGTGTGGCCCGGCACCAATTCCACGTCCAGGGGCGCTGCGATCAACTCGTAATCGTGCCCCGCCTCGGACTCGGCGACCTTCCCCAGCCAGTAGCGGTAGCCGCCACCGGCACCCACGCCCACTACGGCCAGGCCTGCAAGACCACCCAGGATTTGTCGACGGGAAAAGGATCGGGACACAACAACCTCACGTATCTGCCACAGGCACAGGGCCCGCAAAGGGCGGATACGATACACCTGCGAGCGCTAAACAGTAAGGGTTCGCATGTGGGAGGGGGCTTGCCCCCGATTGCGGTGTGTCAGGTAAAAATAGACTGACTGACACACTGCTATCGGGGGCAAGCCCCCTCCCACATTGGATCTTCAGTGTTATTAGTGTTTGGCGGCCGCCAGGATCAGCGCCTTCATCTCGGCCACGGCGCCTTTGAAACCGACGAACAGCGCATGGGCCACCAGCGCATGGCCGATGTTCAGTTCGTTGATGCCCTTGATCGCCGCCACGGCTTCGACGTTGTGGTAGTGCAGGCCATGGCCGGCGTTGACGATCAGGCCTTCGCCAAGCCCGCAGTTCACGCCGTCGATGATGCGTTGCAGCTCTTCAGCCACTTCGGTCGGCGTGGTGGCATCGGCGTAGCGACCGGTATGCAGTTCGATGGCCGGGGCGCCGACGCGGCGTGAGGCCTGGATCTGACGCTCGTCGGCGTCGATGAACAGCGACACTTCGCTGCCGATCTTCGACAGGCGCTCCACGGCGGCCTTGATCCGTGCTTCCTGGCCGGCCACGTCGAGGCCGCCTTCGGTGGTCAGTTCCTGGCGGGTTTCCGGCACCAGGCAAATGTGCGCCGGGCGGATGCGCTCGGCGAACTGCATCATTTCTTCGGTGACGCCCATTTCGAAATTCATGCGGGTCTGCAGCACGTCCTTGAGCAGCAGCACGTCGCGCTCCTGGATATGGCGGCGGTCTTCGCGCAGGTGCACGGTGATGCCGTCGGCGCCCGCTTCTTCGGCGTCCAGCGCGGCCTTGACCGGGTCCGGGTAACGAGTGCCCCGGGCCTGGCGCAGGGTGGCGACGTGGTCGATATTGACGCCAAGAAGAATGCGATTGCTGGTGGTCACGGAAGCGCTCCTGAAAAGGGAAAGAATCGGTGCACAGCATACACGGGGACGTCAGGGCTTTCGAAACAACTCGCGACTGACCAGCGGCCGTCCGCCCAGGTGCACGGCCAGGGCCTGGCGCATCAGGCGCTTGGCGGCGGACAAGGCGCCGGGGGCGGTCCAGTCCGCTTCGCTCATGGCCAACAACTCGGTGCCCTGGAACAGGCCGGGTTGCAACAGGTACACGCGCTCAAGGCCCGCGTCCACTTGCAGGCGATACAGCCCGTCGGCGGCGACAGGGTCACCGTGCAGGTCGTTGTGCAATTCAAAGCCGTAGCCCAGGTCATCCAGCAGGCGCCATTCAAAGGCCCGCAGCAGCGGTTCCAGGGGACGGCCTTCAGCGAGGGCGAGCAAGGTGGCGGCGTAGTGATCGAAGACGGCCGGATGCGGGTCTTCGGCGGGCAGCAGGCGGATCAGCAGCTCATTGAGGTAGAGACCGCTGAACAGCGCATCGCCATTGAGCCAGGCGGACGTGCCGACGCTTTCCAGGCGGCCGACATTCTTCAGCTCGCCCTTGCCGCGAAACTCCACGTCCAGGGCCACGAACGGCCGCGCCAGCGTACCGGCCTTGCCCCGCGCGCTGCGCAGAACCGCGCGCAGACGGCCCTGGGGCGTGAGGAAGTCCACCAGGGCGCTGGTCTCACGGTAGGCGCGGCTGTGCAGCACATAGGCGAGCTGGCTGGGAGGCGGGGATTGGGACATGGGTTCTCGATCTTGAAAACAACATCAACCGAATGTGGGAGGGGGCTTGCCCCCGATGGCAGTGTGTCAGTCACTTATCCATTAACTGACCCACCGCTATCGGGGGCAAGCCCCCTCCCACATTTTTCTGACCCTGCGGGGTCTTACAGGTCGCCGTAGCCCAGGGAGCGCAATGCGCGCTCATCATCGGACCAGCCACCCTTAACCTTCACCCACAGGTTGAGCATGATCTTGGAATCGAACAGCAATTCCATGTCCTTGCGCGCCTCGGTGCCGATGCGCTTGATGCGCTCGCCCTTGTCGCCAATGATGATTTTTTTCTGGCCGTCACGCTCAACGAGGATCAACGCATGGATGTGCAGGGTTTTGCCCTGCTGCTTGAACTCTTCGATTTCAACGGTGATCTGGTACGGCAGCTCGGCGCCCATCTGGCGCATGATTTTCTCGCGCACCAGTTCCGCAGCAAGGAAGCGGCTGCTGCGGTCGGTGATCTGGTCTTCCGGGAAGAAGTGCTCGTTCTCCGGCAGGTAGCCGGCAATCACGCGCTCCAGGGCTTCGAGGTTGTGGCCGTGCTGCGCCGAGATCGGCATGATCTGGGCATTCGGCAGTTGTTCCTGCAGCCAGGTCAGGTGCGGCATCAGTTCGGCTTTGTCTTCGATACGGTCGGTCTTGTTCAGCGCGACGATCAACGGGCCGGTGACGTACTGCACGCGCTCCAGAACCATCTGGTCTTCGTCGGTCCACTTGGTGCGGTCGACCACGAAAATCACCACGTCGACGTCTTTCAACGCCGCCGAAGCGGTCTTGTTCATGTAGCGGTTAAGCGCCTTTTCACCGCCCTTGTGCATGCCGGGGGTGTCGACGTAGACCGCTTGCACGGTGCCTTCGGTCTTGATGCCCAGCATGTTGTGGCGGGTGGTCTGCGGCTTGCGCGAGGTGATCGCGAGCTTCTGGCCGAGGATGTGGTTGAGCAGCGTGGACTTGCCCACGTTGGGGCGGCCGACGATGGCAACATAGCCACAGCGTGTTGCGGTTGAATCAGTCATGGCCATTCTCCACGCCCAGGGCAATCAGTGCTGCAGCGGCCGCTACCTGTTCGGCAATACGACGGCTCACACCCTGACCTCGGCTTTTTTCGTTCAGTAAGGTGATTTCACATTCCACGAAGAACACGCGGCAATGCGGCTCACCCTGGATATCCACCACTTCGTAGCGTGGCAGTTCGCAACCGCGCGACTGCAGATATTCCTGCAGGCGGGTCTTGGGGTCCTTGTTGGTGTCGACCAGCGTCAGGCTTTCGATTTCCGAAGCCAGCCAGGCGACCACGCGCTCCTTGGCCGTCTCCATCCCTGCATCGAGGTAGATCGCCCCGATCAAGGCTTCCAGGGCATCAGCCAGGATCGACTCGCGACGGAAACCGCCACTTTTCAATTCACCGGAACCGAGGCGCAGGTACTCGCCCAGGCCGAAACCGCGAGCCAGCACCGCCAGGGTCTCGCCTTTCACAAGACGGGCGCGCAGGCGCGAAAGCTGGCCTTCGCGCGCTTGCGGGAAACGCTCGAACAGCGCCTCACCGGCGGCGAAGTTGAGGATGGCGTCACCGAGGAATTCCAGGCGCTCGTTATTGCGCCCTGCAAAGCTGCGGTGTGTGAGGGCAAGGACCATCAATTCCTGGTCCTTGAAGGTGTAGCCGAGCTGGCGCTCGAGACGACTCAGAGAAACGGTCACGGTTTATCCATATCTAGTTGGTGGCACCGGCGGCCATCGACGATTGACGCAGTGTTCAAATTCACATCCTGATGGGTACCGGGCATCGGAAAATGTCCAAGCCCCAGAAAAGCATTCGGCGCTGTGATCACAGCGCCGCCTGTATTACTTGATCAGCCCGACCCGCGAGAAGTTCGGCAGGTGGCTGAGCTTGGGTTCCGGCCAACTCATCCAGACCGCGAAGGCTTTGCCGACGATATTCTCGTCGGGCACCATGCCCAGCAGGTCCTTGGGAATAGCGGGGTCATCCCAGTAGCGACTGTCGTTGGAGTTGTCGCGGTTGTCGCCCATCATGAAATAGTGCCCGGCAGGCACTTTCCACTGGCCATCGGGCATCGCGCGGTAACGGCTCATTTCCTTGCGGATCTGGTGCTCTACCGCACCGAGTTTTTCCTGGTACAGCTCGGCGCTGCCCAACGTGTTCGGCTCGGCGCCCAACAGTTTTTCAGCCACCGACTCACCGTTGATGAACAGGCGCTTGTCGCTGGTGTAGCGGATCACGTCGCCCGGCAGGCCGACCACACGCTTGATGTAGTTGACGTTCGGGTCGCTCGGGTAACGGAACACCATCACATCACCGCGCTGCGGGTCACCGACTTCAATCACCTTCTTGTCGATCACCGGCAAGCGAATCCCGTAGGAAAACTTGTTCACCAGAATGAAGTCGCCCACGTCCAGGGTAGGTTTCATCGACCCCGAAGGGATCTGAAACGGCTCCACCAGGAACGAACGCAGCACCAGCACGATGAACAATACCGGGAAGAACGATTTGCCGTATTCGACCAGCAAAGGCTCTTTGTTGAGCTTCTCGACCACCACGGCATCGGGCTGGCTGACGCTGCCCTGATAGGACGCGATAGCCGCCCGCCGACGCGGGGCGAAGAACACCAGATCGAGCAACGCCAGGAAACCACAGACGGCAACGGCGATGACCAGCAACAGCGGGAAATTTAGCGACATAGGACCTAACTATCCAACCTGAGCACAGCAAGGAAGGCTTCTTGTGGAATTTCCACATTGCCCACTTGCTTCATGCGTTTTTTACCGGCCTTTTGCTTCTCAAGCAGCTTGCGCTTACGGCTGACGTCGCCACCGTAGCATTTGGCCAGTACGTTCTTTCTGAGTGCCTTGACGGAGGTCCGCGCAATGATCTGCCCGCCAATGGCGGCCTGGATCGCAACGTCGAACATCTGACGCGGAATCAGTTCTTTCATCTTCTCGGTCAACTGGCGACCTTTGTAGTGCGCATTGTCCTTGTGCACGATAAGTGCCAGGGCATCAACCTTGTCGCCGTTGATCAATACATCCAGCTTCACCAGATTAGCCGACTGGTAACGGTCGAAATGGTAGTCCAGCGAAGCATAGCCGCGACTGGTGGATTTGAGACGGTCGAAGAAGTCCAGGACCACTTCGTTCATCGGCAAATCGTAGGTCACTTGCACCTGGGTACCGAGGAACAGCATGTCGTGCTGCACGCCACGCTTTTCGATACACAGGGTGATGACGTTGCCCAGGTGCTCCTGCGGCACCAGGATATTGGCGCGCACGATCGGCTCACGCATGTCTTCGATGGAAGACAGGTCTGGAAGCTTGGAGGGGTTGTCGACGTAAATCGTTTCACCGGTTTTCAGCGCCAGCTCGAAAATAACCGTCGGCGCGGTGGTGATCAGGTCCAGGTCGTATTCGCGCTCCAGGCGCTCCTGGATGATCTCCATGTGCAGCATGCCGAGGAACCCGCAACGGAAGCCGAAGCCCAGGGCGTCGGAGCTTTCCGGGGTGTACTGCAACGACGAGTCGTTGAGGGTCAGCTTTTGCAGGGCTTCGCGGAAGTCTTCGAAGTCGTCGGAGCTGACCGGGAACAGGCCGGCATAGACCTGCGGCTGAATGCGCTTGAAGCCTGGCAGCACGTCGACATCCGGCGTGGAGCTCAGGGTCAGAGTGTCACCGACCGGCGCACCGTGGATGTCCTTGATACCGGCGATGATGAAGCCTACTTCGCCGGCTTTCAGATCAGTGGTGGCGGTATGCTTGGGGTTGAACACGCCGACGCTGTCCACCAGGTGGATCTTGCCGGTGGACTTGACCAGGATCTTGTCGCCCTTCTTCACGCGGCCATGGCGCACGCGCACCAGGGAGACAACGCCCAGGTAGTTGTCGAACCAGGAATCGATGATCAACGCTTGCAGCGGATCTTCGTAGTTGCCGGTCGGCGCGGGGATGGTCTTGACCAGGCGCTCGAGCACTTCATCGACGCCCAGGCCGGTCTTGGCGCTGCACTCGACGGCGTCGGTGGCGTCAATGCCGATGATTTTTTCGATTTCTTCCTTGACGCGGTCCGGATCGGCCTGTGGCAGGTCGATCTTGTTCAGCACCGGCATCACTTCCAGGCCCTGTTCGATGGCGGTGTAGCAGTTGGCCACGGACTGGGCTTCAACGCCCTGCCCCGCATCCACCACCAGCAGCGCGCCTTCGCAGGCGGCCAGGGAGCGGCTGACTTCATAGGTGAAGTCGACGTGGCCCGGGGTGTCAATGAAGTTGAGCTGGTACTTGATACCGTCTTTGGCGGTGTAGTACAGGGTAACGCTGTGGGCCTTGATGGTGATCCCGCGCTCGCGTTCGAGGTCCATGGAGTCCAGGACCTGGGCTTCCATTTCACGCTCGGCAAGGCCGCCGCACATCTGGATGAATCGATCGGCCAGCGTCGACTTGCCATGGTCAATGTGGGCGATGATGGAGAAATTGCGGATATGACTCAAATCACTCACGGATGAACACTCAAAAAGGCTGCAGGCAGATTGCCCGCTGAAAAATAGCCGGGAATTGTACCTGATGCTCGGCCCAGACGTCATCTTTGCTGACGAACACAAAAAAGCCCCGTTTCCACGGGGCCCAATGTTGCAGGAGCGAGCTTGCTCGCAATCAGCCGGCTCGACGCAGCAACCAGAACCCGGCCACGGCGCAGATAAACGTCGGCACCAGCACCGCGAATAGCGGCGAAAACCCGAATACCAGGCTCGAAGGCCCGAGCAAGTCCTGGGCGATGCGGAAGGTGAAGCCCACCAACACGCCGGTGAATACCCGCTGGCCGAGGGTCACGGAACGCAACGGGCCGAAGATAAAGGAGATCGCCATCAGCACCAGCGCGGCGGTGACCACCGGTTGCAATACCTTGACCCAGAACGCCAGCCAGTAGCGGCCATTGTTCAGGCCCTGGTCCTTGAGGTAGTGGATATAACTCCAGAGACCCGAGATCGGCAGGGTTTCCGGAACCATGATCACCGTATTGAGCAGCTCCGGCTTCAGCGCGATATCCCATGTCTGGGTGGGTTCATTGACCACTTCGGTGCTGGCATTGAACCCCTGGCCCACATTATGGAACAGCGTGGTGGTGACCTCGCTCAGTTGCCATTGCGCGCCATCGTATTGCGCACGCTTGGCGAAGCTGGAGCTGAGCATGTGCCGCTCTTTGTCAAACGTGTAGCGCGTGACCCCGATCAACAACCCGCCGGGCTGCACGGCATTGATGTGGATGAACTGGTCGCCCTGGCGGTGCCACAGGCCGTGTTTGGAACTCTGCGCATCGCCGGAACCCTGGGCCAGGGCGCGATTGGCCTGGGCGGTGGCTTCGGACGGTGGCGCGACGTATTCGCCGATCAGCACGCTGCACGCCATCAGCAGCAGCATCGGCTTCATGACCGCCCAGACGATACGCCCGATGGACACGCCCGCCGCGCGCATGATGGTCAATTCGCTGTTGCTGGCCAGGGTGCCCAGGCCGATCAGGCAGCCGATCAGGCCGGCCATCGGCATCATGTCGTAGAGACGACGCGGCGCGGTCAGCGCCACGAAACTCAGTACGTCCATGACGGTATAGGTATCGGTAACGTTGCCCACTTCATCGATGAAGGCGAACAGCGAGGCCAGGCCCAGGATGATGCCCAATACCGCCAGGATGGCGATCAGTACGCTGCTACCAATGTAGCGATCGAGCTTAGCCACGAGCCAACTCCTTCAGGCCACGACGGCTCTTCATTTTCAAACGGATAGGCTCCCAGTAGAGCAGCCCCAGGCCGATCACCAGGAAAATCCCGTGCACCCACCACAGGCCCAGGGCGGGCGGCAACTTGCCCTTTTCCAGGGAGCCACGGGCGGAAATCAGGATGGTCAGGTAAGCCATGTACAGCAGGATCGCCGGCAGCAGCTTGAGGAATCGGCCCTGGCGCGGGTTGACGCGCGACAGCGGCACCGCCATCAAGGTCACGATAAACACCAGCAGCGGCAGCGACAGGCGCCATTGCAGCTCGGCGATGGAGCGCAGTTCCTGGCTGCCGAACAGCGAGGCGGTGGGCAGTGCGTCGCGGTCGGTGACTTCGTCGCTGATATCGGGCTTGGGCAGCATCACGCCGTAGGTGTCGTATTTGATCACGCGGTAATCGGCCAGGCCCGGGCTGCCATCGTAGCGATAGCCGTTGTCCAGGATCAGGTAGCGGCTGCCGTCGGGGTGCACTTCCTGGCGGCCGCCGTCGGCCACCAGGATCGAGATGCCACGGTCTTTCTGGTCCTTGCCGAGGTTTTTCTGGGAAATGAACACGCCGCTCAGGTTGGAACGGTCTTCGGTCATTTCTTCGGTGTAGGTCACGCGCGTGCCGTCGTTGAGCGCCTGGAAACGCCCGGGCTCGAGGGTGTCGAACTCGGTCATCGCGTCCTGCTTGTTCAGCAGCAGTTGGAACTGCATGGCGCCCTGGGGTGCCAGGCTCAGGCTCAACCAGGCCACCACCAGGGCAACGCCGGCGGCCGGCACCATGGTCATCGCCAGCAGGCGCTGCTGGCTCATGCCGGTGGCGGACAGCACGGTCATCTCGCTTTCGAGATAGAGCCGGCCATAGGCCAGCAGAATGCCAAGGAACAGGCCGAGCGGCAGGATCAGTTGCAAAAAGCCCGGCAGGCGAAAGCCCATGATCAGGAACAGCGAGCCCGGATCCAGGGCGCCGGAGGCAGCCTGCGCAAGGAATTTGACGAAACGACCACTCATGATGATGACCAGCAATACCGCACTCACGGCACTCAGGGTCAACAGGACTTCGCGGGATAGATAACGGAAGACGATCAAACCAGACACTCCAGGGTTGTCAGGCTAAGGCGGCCAAACAAGCAAGCATACCGAGTCGACCCGTTTATCACGGGTCGGCTAAAAAGATGGCGCATTATCCTGTGATTGACCGCGCCTGTCACTGCGCAACCTCATGCGCATGCACAAAGCGTGCTTCGAGGGTTGTCAGGCTTCGCCTGCGAGGTTCAAACTGCGGCCTTTGTCGCTGGCGGCTTACAAGGCTGCCGCGCTTTTAAAGCCTGGGTAAAAACGCCAGGCTCACCGACCTTTATAAGGGACCCGAAAATGGAATTGGTTGTAAAAAGCGTTAGCCCCGAAACGTTGAAAACCGCCACCCTCGTGGTCGCTGTCGGCGAAGGCCGCACACTCGGCGTTGCCGCCAAGCAACTGGATGAACTGAGCGGCGGCGCCATCAGCGCCGTGCTCAAGCGCGGCGACCTGGCCGGCAAAGTCGGCCAGAGCCTGCTGCTGCACAGCCTGCCGAACCTCAAGGCCGAGCGCGTGTTGCTGGTGGGCGTGGGCAATGACGCCGAACTGGGCGACCGTCCGTTTCGCAAGATCATCAGCGCCATCCTCACCACGCTTAAAGGCCTGGGCGGCAGCGACGCGGCACTGGCACTCGACGAAATCGTCATCAAGGGCCGTGACAGCTACGGCAAGACCCGCCTGCTGGCCGAAAGCCTGGTGGACGGCGGCTACGTCTTCGACCAGTTCAAGAGCCAGAAGGCCGACCCCCGTGCCCTGAAAAAAATCACCCTGCTGACCATCAAGGCCGCCCAGGCTGAAGTCGAGCGCGCCGTGACCCACGCCACCGCGATCGCCAAGGGCATGTCGTTCACCCGCGACCTGGGCAACCTGCCGCCGAACATCTGCCACCCCACCTACCTGGGCGAACAGGCCAAGGCGCTGGGCAAGGAGTTCAAGGGCCTCAAGGTTGAAGTGCTGGACGAGAAGAAGATCAAGGAACTGGGCATGGGCTCGTTCTATGCCGTAGGCCAGGGCAGCGACCAGCCGCCCCGCCTGATCGTGATGCAATACAACGGCGGCAAGAAGTCCGAGAAGCCTTACGCCCTGGTGGGCAAAGGCATCACCTTCGACACCGGCGGCATCAGCCTCAAGCCGGGCGCCGGCATGGACGAGATGAAGTACGACATGGGCGGCGCCGCCAGCGTGTTCGGCACCCTGCGTGCCGTGCTGGAACTCAAGCTGCCGATCAACCTGGTGTGCATCCTGGCCTGCGCCGAGAACATGCCGAGCGGCGGTGCTGCCCGCCCAGGCGATATCGTCACGACCATGAGCGGCCAGACCGTGGAAATCCTCAACACCGACGCCGAAGGCCGCCTGGTGCTGTGCGACGCCCTGACCTACGCCGAACGCTTCAAGCCGCAGGCGGTGATCGATATCGCCACCCTGACCGGCGCCTGCGTGGTTGCCCTGGGCGCCCACACCTCGGGCCTGCTGGGCAACAACGACGAGCTGATCGAGCAACTGCTCAGCGCCGGCAAGGCTGCCGACGACCGCGCCTGGCAACTGCCGCTGTTCGATGAGTACCAGGAGCAACTGGACAGCCCGTTCGCCGACATCGCCAACATCGGCGGCCCGAAAGCCGGCACCATCACCGCCGCCTGCTTCCTGTCGCGGTTCACCAAGAACTTCAACTGGGCGCACCTGGACATCGCCGGCACTGCATGGGCCAGCGGCAAGGACAAGGGCGCAACCGGCCGTCCGGTGCCCCTGCTGACCCAATACCTGCTGGACCGCGCCAAGGCCTAAGCGCCACCGGCCCTTCTGTAGGAGCGAGCTTGCTCGCGAAGATCGCCAACGATAACGCGCCCATCCCGGATGAACGCGGTGTCCTCTGGTTTTTCGCGAGCAAGCTCGCTCCTACAGGACTGGCGGGCCAGCACCAGGAACCGCAATGACCCAAGTCGACTTCTATATATTGCCCAGCGCCGACCCGTCCGCGCGCCTGGACTTTGCCTGCAAGCTCACCGAAAAGGCCTGGCGCATGGGCCATCGCATTTACCTGCATTGCAGCGATGCCGCCCAACGCGAGGACCTCGATGCCCGCCTGTGGCGCTTCAAGGGTGAAAGTTTCCTACCCCACGGCCCCGCCGAATCGGAACCCGACGGCGTGGTAGTGCTGGGCCTGGGTGACAGTTGCGGCGACCACCATGACCTGCTGGTCAACCTGGACCTGAAAGTACCGGCCTTTGCCAAGGCCTTCGCCCGTGTGGCGGAAGTGGTGGTGGAAGACCCGGCTATTCGTCAGGCCGCGCGGGAGAGTTTCCGTTTCTACCGCGAACAGGGCTATCCTCTGCAGGACCACCGGCTACAACGACTTTGAGCACATGATGGACACGCCCAATCCGCTGAAAAAAGACGACCACCTGCTGGACGACCTCGAGTCGATCCGCCAGCTGCTGGGTGATGATGGCTTGCAACCGCCGCTGTTGACCGAAACGGCCGATGGCGAGATACAGATCCCGCTGTTGTTCGACATGGTCGGCAACAAGTCTGCTGCGCCGGAGCCAGCCATTACCGAGCCCGCCCCCGCTGCCGAAAAAGCCCCCGACGCCCTGCTGCTGCACCTGGACAACGAACTGCGCGCCGCCGCGCAATTGATCATGCAAGACGTGATCGATGATTTTTCGCCGCATATTGAAGCCGAGATCAAACGGCGAATGGATGCGCGAATGGAGCGGCTGCTCAGCCAATACCAATCCTGAACCAAACCGAGATCCCCTGTGGGAGGGGGCTTGCCCCCTCCCACATTTGGTTGCATACACCTTAAGCCCTGTCTTCGCCTCGCCCTGCGCTCTATCCCCCGTTATACTTGCCGGCTTTCCTGAATAAATGCCAACTAGGGTCCCGCCGCGCATGGATAAGACCTACCAGCCCCACGCTATCGAAACTTCCTGGTACAACACCTGGGAGTCGGAAAACTATTTCGCCCCACAAGGTGCGGGCGACTCGTACACCATCATGATTCCGCCACCGAACGTCACTGGCAGCCTGCACATGGGCCATGGCTTCAACAATGCGATCATGGATGCGTTGATCCGTTTCCGCCGCATGCAGGGTCGCGACACCCTGTGGCAACCGGGTACCGACCACGCCGGTATCGCCACCCAGATGCTGGTGGAACGCCAACTCGAAGCCACCGGCCAGAGCCGTCACGACCTGGGCCGCGAGAAATTTCTCGAGAAAATCTGGGAATGGAAAGACCAGTCCGGCGGCAATATCAGCCGTCAGATCCGTCGCCTGGGTTCCTCCGTGGACTGGAGCCGCGAGCGCTTCACCATGGACGATGGCCTCTCGGAAGCGGTGAAGGAAGCCTTCGTGCGCCTGCATGAAGACGGCCTGATCTACCGTGGCAAGCGTCTGGTCAACTGGGACACCAAGTTGCACACGGCGATTTCCGACCTCGAGGTGGAAAACCACGACGAGAAAGGCTTCCTGTGGAACCTCAAGTATCCGCTGGCTGACGGCGCCAAGACCGCCGAGGGCAACGACTACCTGATCGTCGCCACCACCCGTCCGGAAACCATGCTCGGCGACGCCGCCGTTGCGGTTAACCCGAACGACGAGCGCTACCAGGCGCTGATCGGCAAGTTCGTCGAGCTGCCATTGGTCGGCCGCCGCATCCCGATCATCGCCGACGACTACTGCGACCCTGAATTCGGCACCGGCTGCGTGAAAATCACCCCGGCCCACGATTTCAACGACTACGAAGTCGGCAAGCGCCACAACCTGCCGCTGCTGAACATCTTCGACAAGAATGCCGCCGTGTTGCCGGCCTGCCAGGTGTTCAACCTGGACGGCACGCTGAACGAGAGCATCGACGGCAAGATCCCGGCCGAATACGCCGGTCTTGACCGCTTCGAAGCGCGCAAGCAGATCGTTGCCGCCTTCGACGCTGCCGGTTTGCTGGTGAGCGTTGACGACCACGGCCTGAAAGTACCGAAGGGCGACCGCTCCGGCACCGTGATCGAGCCGTGGCTGACCGACCAGTGGTACGTGTCCACCAAGCCGCTGGCCGAGCCTGCCATTGCCGCCGTGGAAGACGGCCGCATCCAGTTCGTGCCTAAACAGTACGAAAACATGTATTTCTCGTGGATGCGCGACATCCAGGACTGGTGCATCAGCCGTCAGCTGTGGTGGGGCCACCGGATTCCGGCCTGGTACGACGAATCGGGCAAGGTGTATGTAGGCCGCGACGAAGCCGAAGTGCGCGCCAAGCACAACCTCGGTGCCGACATCGCCCTGCAACAGGACAACGACGTACTGGACACCTGGTTCAGTTCGGGCCTGTGGACCTTCTCGACGTTGGGTTGGCCGCAGCAGACCGAATTCCTGAAGAAATTCCACTCCACCGACGTGCTGGTCACCGGCTTCGACATCATTTTCTTCTGGGTTGCCCGGATGATCATGCTCACCATGCACTTGGTGAAGAACGACGACGGTACCCCGCAGGTGCCGTTCAAAACCGTGTACGTCCACGGCCTGGTGCGTGATGGTCAGGGCCAGAAGATGTCCAAATCCAAAGGCAACGTCCTGGACCCACTGGACATCATCGACGGCATCGAACTCGAAGCGCTGGTACAGAAACGCACCTCGGGCCTGATGCAGCCCAAACTGGCGAAAAAGATCGAGAAGCAGACCCGCGACGAGTTCGCCGACGGCATCGCCAGCTATGGCACCGACGCCCTGCGCTTCACTTTCTGCTCGCTGGCCTCCACCGGCCGCGACATCAAGTTCGACATGGGCCGCGTCGAAGGCTATCGCAACTTCTGCAACAAGATCTGGAACGCCGCGCGCTACGTGCTGGATAAAGGCGAAGACTGCGGCCAGAACGGCGAAGCCTTCGAACTGAGCCTGGCCGACCGCTGGATCATTTCGCAGTTGCAGCGCACCGAAGCCGAAGTGACCCGCCAGCTGGACCAGTTCCGTTTCGACCTGGCCGCCCAGGCCTTGTACGAGTTCATCTGGAACCAGTATTGCGACTGGTACCTGGAACTGTCCAAGCCGGTGCTGTGGGACGAAAACGCGCCGGTCGAACGCCAGCGCGGCACCCGTCGCACCCTGGTGCGCGTACTGGAAGTGGCGCTGCGCCTGGCACACCCGTTCATGCCGTTCATCACCGAAGAAATCTGGCAGCGCCTGGCGCCGCTGGCCGGTGTCGAAGGCAAGACCATCATGCTGCAGCCCTGGCCGGTGGCCAATGAAGCCCGTATCGATGAGGCCGCCGAAAGCGATATCGAATGGCTCAAGACCCTGATGCTCGGCACGCGCAACATCCGCGCCGAGATGAACATCGGTCCGGGCAAGCCGCTGGCCGTGTTCGTCAAGAACGCCAGTGCCGAAGACCAGCGTCGCCTCAGCGAAAACGATGCGCTGCTCAAGAAGCTGGCCAAGCTGGAGTCCATCACCGTATTGGCCGATGGTGCCGAAGCACCGCTGTCGGCCACTGCGCTGGTCGGCGATATGGAAGTGCTGGTGCCGATGGCCGGCCTGATCGACAAGGGCGCGGAACTGGCCCGTCTCGACAAGGAAATCGCGCGCCTGCAAGGCGAAGTGCAACGCGTGGGCGGCAAGCTGTCCAACGCGGCATTCGTCGACAAGGCACCGGCGGAAGTGATCGAGAAAGAACGCGCCAAGTTGGCCGAGGCTGAACAGGCCCTGGGCAAGCTGGCGGAGCAACATGCGCGGATTTCCAGCCTGTAAGGGGCAAACCGTGTGAAAAAGAGACCTTCGGGTCTCTTTTTTTTGGCTGGAGCTCCTGCGCACGCGGTCCATGTGGGAGGGGGCTTGCCCCCGATGGCGGTGGGTCAGTTAACAGATAATTGACTGACACACTGCCATCGGGGGCAAGCCCCCTCCCACATTTGACCGAGTTGTCCTCGGGAATGTGTGACAATGGCCGCCACTTTGAGCCAACACCAGAATCAACATGACCGCCCCCAGCACACCCAAACCACCGCGCAAGAAGCCTAAAACCGCCGCCACGGCCAAACCCGTCGCGCCACGCAAAGAGGCTACCCTGCACCCGCGCAACCGCCACACAGGCCGTTACGACTTCCAGGCGCTGATCAAGACCACGCCGGAACTGGCGCAATTCGTGATCATCAATCCCTATGGCAAAGAGAGCATCGACTTCGCCAGCCCGGACGCGGTGCGGGTGTTCAACCGGGCGTTGCTCAAGTCGTTCTACGGCATCCAGCATTGGGACATCCCGGCCGATTACCTGTGCCCGCCGGTGCCGGGGCGTGCCGACTACGTGCACTTCCTCGCCGACCTGCTGGCCAGCGTCAACGACGGCAAGATTCCGCGCGGTTCCATCGTCAAGGTGCTGGATATCGGCATGGGCGCCAACTGCGTCTACCCGCTGATTGGCTACATGGAGTACCGCTGGAACTTCCTCGGCTCGGAGGTCGACCCTATCGCCGTGGCGGCTGCCAAGGCCATCGTGCAGTCCAACGACTTGAGCAAAGTCATCGAGTTGCGCCAGCAACCCAACCCCAAGCACATCCTGCTGGGCCTGCTGGAGCCTGCCGAACGCTTTGACCTGACCATGTGCAACCCGCCGTTCCACGCGTCCATGGACGAAGCGACCAAAGGCAGCGAGCGCAAGTGGCGTGCCCTGGGCAAAGCCGACCCCAAGCGCAAGCTGCCGGTGCTGAACTTCGGCGGCCAATCGGCCGAACTGTGGTGTGAGGGCGGCGAAGCGCGTTTCGTGACGCAACTGATCGCAGAAAGCGCGCACTTTGCCCACAAGGTGCTGTGGTTCAGCACACTGGTGTCAAAAGCGTCAAACCTGCCCGCGATCGAGACGGCGTTGAAAAAGGCCGGCGTGCTGGAAAGCCAGGTGGTGGAAATGTCCCAGGGGCAAAAGCAAAGCCGCTTCGTCGCCTGGACCTTCCAGACCAAGAACGAACAGCAGATCTGGCGCCAGCGCTGGGTGCGCTGACGCCAACCTGTAGGAGCGAGCTTGCTCGCGAAGGACGCCAACGATAACGCGTGCATCCTGGATAAACGCGCTGCCTGTGGGTTCTTCGCGAGCAAGCTCGCTCCTACAGTAAGACGTAAAATCGCAGGCAACAAAAAACCGTGCCCGGATCACTCCGGAGCACGGTTTTTTTACGGCGTCTTACTTGTTAACAGCGTCGGTCAGGCCTTTGGCCACAACCAGCTTGATAACTTTCTTGGCAGCGATTTCGATGGCAGCGCCAGTCGAAGGGTTACGGCCGGTACGGGCAGGACGCTCGGTCACTTTCAGCTTGCCGATACCTGGCAGAGTGATTTCGCCGCCGTTTTCCAGCTGATCGGCAACGATCTGGCCCAGTTGGTCCAGCGCTGCGCGCGCGGTGGTTTTCGGCGCGTCGATAGCTTCAGCGATATCAGCGATCAGTTGGTCTTTAGTCAAAGCCATTGTGGTGTTCCTTCCCTATCAAATTCATATGGATTGCAGAGTGCAGTGTCAGCCGTCGAGCCCGACCGTGTCGGCCTGGCGCCCCGGCTATAACCTTTGGAGAACGGGGTTATAGATGCTTGAAACGGGGATTGGTTCGACCTGACAAATGCTGAATGCACGCTTAACGCCGAGACTTGGCGTAAGACGGGGCAAAACTAGCACAGAGACGGGGAAATATCCGCCTCAACATACCCATTTGGTCAGCTTTATCGCTCTAAAGCGTGAAAAAACCCCATATGCACGGTGGGAGAACATCCAAACCGCCCTTCCAGGCGCGTCTTGACCAACGGGTGCGGTACACTGGGCAACTTTTTGCGGGAGGCTCAACGCTCCCCTTCAACCAGCCGAGAAGCCTATGCCGATCCGTCATTGCATCGTCCACCTGATCGACAAAAAACCCGACGGCACACCCGCAGTTCTGCATGCCCGTGATTCGGAGCTGTCCGAATCGGCCGCCATCGAGAACATGCTTGCCGACCTCAACGAGAGCTACAACGCCAAACAGGGCAAGGCCTGGGGTTTCTTCCATGCCGAGTCCGGCGCGCACCCGTTCAGCGGCTGGTTGAAGGAATACTTTGACGGTGGCCAGGATTTCACCACCTTCAGCCGTACCGCAGTGGAACATCTGCAGAAGCTGATGGAGGAGTCCAACCTGTCGACCGGCGGTCACGTGCTGTTCGCCCACTACCAGCAAGGCATGACCGACTACCTGGCCATCGCTCTGCTGCACCACAGCGAAGGCGTGGCGGTGACCGACGAGCTGGACGTGACGCCCTCGCGCCACCTGGACCTGGGCCAACTGCACCTGGCCGCGCGGATCAACGTGTCCGAGTGGCAGAACAACAAGCAGTCCAAACAGTACATCTCGTTTATCAAGGGCAAGAACGGCAAGAAGGTCTCGGAATACTTCCGCGACTTTATCGGCTGCCAGGAAGGCGTCGACGGCCCGGGCGAAACCCGCACCCTGCTCAAGGCGTTCAGTGACTTCGTTGAAAGCGAGGACCTGCCGGACGAGTCGGCGCGCGAGAAAACCAAGACCCTGGTGGACTACGCCAGCAGCCAGGCCAAGCTCGGCGAGCCGATGGGCCTGGAAGAACTGTCCGGTCTGATCGATGAAGAGCGGCCCAAAGCGTTCTACGACCACATTCGCAACAAGGACTATGGCCTGTCGCCGGAAATTCCTGCCGACAAACGCACCCTCAACCAGTTCCGCCGCTTCACCGGCCGCGCCGAAGGCTTGTCCATCAGCTTTGAAGCGCACCTGCTGGGGGACAAGATTGAATACGACGAAGCCGCCGGCACCTTGATCATCAAGGGCCTGCCGACCCAACTGACCGATCAGCTCAAGCGCCGTAACTGATGCTTGGCGGGGTCTTGAAGAAAGTCCTGCTGGTGTTGCTGGTGGTGGTGGTCATTCAGAACTGGGGCAAGGTCGAGCGGCTGTTCAACCCGTCGCAGGTGGTGTCCGAGCAGGTACGCAGCTCGGCGCGTGTGGTGCTTTACGCCACCGAGTGGTGTGGCTACTGCAAGCAGATCCGGCGCTTTCTGGACCAGAAGGGTGTTCCTTACCAAACCTTCGACATCGAGAAGGATGCCCAGGCGCGTAAGGCGTATGAAGCGTTGGGTGGCGGCGGGATTCCGTTTGTGGACGTCAACGGCACCTTGATCCGCGACTACAACCCCGAGGCCATCATGGCCGCCCTGAAATAACCCGGTCCTCGAAAACACCGCAGATCAAATGTGGGAGGGGGCTTGCCCCCGATGGCGGCCTCAGGGCCGACCAGGATGCTGGATCAGACTGAGTACATATCCGTTTCTGCGGTAACGGCTACTTAGGGTTCCGCTTTTACAGCGGCTCACTTTTGAAAAGCGCAAAAGTAAGCAAAACGCTCTT
>NZ_CVTN01000065.1:170034-208281 GCF_900004915.1 Pseudomonas sp. 31 R 17 | reverse complement strand
GTGCGGCTAACCCGGCGTCCTGCCGGGTTGCCCACGGATTCAAGCCTGCGTTCGGCCAGCGTGGTTTAACGGGGCGCCTAGGATCAAAAGCAGAGCAAGATCAAGAGCGGCTCGCTTCGCATCGTGGTTACGTTTGGGAGTTACAGAGTGGTGTAGATACCTATCCTCGATAGCAGCGTATCAGTCAGCCTATCTGTAGCTGATACATCGCAATCGGTGGAGGCCGTTGATCGGTGCCGAGTTGAACGCCATGGTGCGCCTAGCGCAACACAATCACCCGCCCCAGCAGCGTGTGCTGCTCGAAGCCGAGGACCGCTTGCAAGGCCTTCAACACGGCGACAGGGTCGTCGCTTGGAAAGCTGCCGCTGACGCGCCTGGCGCCCATCTCGGCATTGAGCAGGAGGATGCGGCCCGGGTAGTAACGCGCGAGGTCCCTGACCACCTCGGCCAGCGGCGCCTTGTAGTAATTGAGCCAACCGTCGCGCCAGGCCAGGCGTGATTCGCTGTCCACCGAGTGCAGCGGCTCGGCTACACCGTCGGCGTAGGCCACTTGCTGGCCTGCCGTCAGAATTTGCTGCGGCGCCTGTGCGGAGGGCGTTACGCCAACCCGGCCCGACAGCACGGTCACCTGGGCCCCTGCCGGTTGCAGGCGTACTTCGAACTGTGTGCCCAGCACCCGCGTTTCTCCGTCGCCCGCCTCGACCACGAAGGGCTGGCCGGTGTGGACAACGCGGAAAAAACCGGCCCCGCGGCGCAATTGGATATGCCGCTCGCCGTGACTGAAATCCACGGCAATCGCGCTGTCGGCGTCGAGGGTGACGCGGGACTGATCGGCCAGGGTGACGGTCCTCACCTGCCCTGGCGCCGTCACGTAATCGGCGCCAAGGTCATCGACCCAACGCGACGGCTGCCAACCGGCGCCCATCGACACCATCAGCAACAAACAGGCCGCCATGGCCAGGGCGCCGGCCCCACGCACCAGGCGCGAGCGCCCGGAACGGCGCATCGCATCGAGGTAACCCAGCAAGGCCTGTGCGTCTTCGTCGGCCAGGGTGCGTGCCGGCACCTCGCTCAACTCCCACAGCACCTGGGCCTGGGCGTAGGCTTCGATATGGGCGGGGTCGGCGCGCAGCCATCGGCTGAAGGAGGCTTGATCGCCGCTGCCGGGCTGGTCGTGCAGCCGGCTCAGCCAGTCGAGCGCGGCCTGTTCCTGGGCGGGCGTGGGTGTGACGTTCACGATGCGTTCCCTGGCGTACGTGGGACTGACGGTTCGCGCAGGCTCGCCTTGCACGCGTGCAGGGCCCGCATCATGTGTTTTTCCACGGCGCTTTGGGACAGGCCCATGGCCTTGGCGATCTCTGCGTATTTGCGCCCGTGAATGCGGTTGAGCAGGAAAATCTGCCGGGTGCGCTCGGGCAGGCTGCGCAAGGCGGCTTCGACATGCCGCAGGTCATTGCCTGCTTCGAGGGCAGCCTGGGGTTCGCAGCCCTGGTTGTCCTGTTGCTCCGGCAACCAGCCCTCGTTGCTGCGCACGCGGGCGCCTTCGCTGCGCAAATGGTCGATGGCGATATTGCCGGCGCAGCGCAGCAGGTAGGTGCTGAGCTCTTCGACCTGCACCAGGGGGCGGCGCCAGAAGCGCAGGAACAGGTCCTGCACCAGATCAGCCGCCGTGGCGCGGCAACCGACACGGCGGCTGACCAAGGCCTCCATCTGTGAACGCTGGGACAGGAACACCTGCAGGAAATGCGCACGCCCCCCGGCCGCGTCCGGGTGCGCGGTGTCCTGTTGCTTGGGCGGCGGGCTGATCATCATGGGCAGCTCAGAAAAGGCCAAACGCCGCGAACGGGCTGGCCAGCACGCCGACGCCCGCGAGGATCAAGGCCAGCCGTGGCCGGTACGGCAACAGCAGCACCAAAAGCAGAGCGCTGAGCATCAACACCGCGCACCACTCCACCAGGCCCTGGCCCCAACCGGTGACGGCCACCGCCGGCCAGATCGACAGGGTCAGCAGCAACCAGCCGAGCGCCCGCAGCCCCAGGCGCCGTGCAGGCGTGGGTTTGCTGCGCAGCAACTCGCCGTGATGACGATCGGTGGCCAGGCACAGCGCAGTAAACCCGGCGTAGCACAGCAGCAGCGCGAGCAACATTCAGCCGGCCTCCTGCTTGAACGCCAATGCACGCGCGCGCTCTGCCTTGGGCTGCAACGCGGCGCGACGCTGCATCTTCCAGGCGGCCCATCCCAGGAACAGGCCGCCGGCCAGGCACGTCAGGTCGAAGCCGGCCATGGCCCAGTCGCGGCTCATCAGCGAAGTGCCCAAGTGATACGGCGTAGTCAGGGCGTTAATCAACGGGATGGCCATAAACAGCAGCGCGCCCAGGCTCAACTGCTCGACCCAGCCCTGGCGACCGCGCCGTAGCATGGCATGCACCAGGCTCAGCCCCCAGGCGATAAAGAAGCTCTGCACTTCCCAGTCGGAACGTTCGGCCATACTCACCGGCAGCAGTCGATTGGCCCAGAAGAACGCCGCGATGGCGATCATCAGCCCCGACATGCTGGCGATGTTCAGCACCTCCACCAACCGCAGTTCAAAGGGCATCACACCGGTTTTGGCGTGCTTGAGCTGACGCTTGCCCAGCCATATCACCAGGCCTGTGCCGATCATCGCCGTGCCTGCCAGGCCGCAGATGAAATACAACCACCGCAGCACCGGGCCGGCGAAATGGCCCATGTGCAAGCCGTAGAAACTGCCACCGATGACCGACGGCAAGGACGGTTCACCACTGACCCGCAGCAACTCGCCCGTGGTGCCGTTGAAGGAAACAGTGCTGCCGAAATCATGCACCACGCTGTCGGAGCCGGCGCGAAATACATTCACCGAGGCGTTGACGTCGCTCGGGTTATTCACCGCCAGACGCCCGACATGCCCCCCCGCCCACTGTTGCTGCGCCTGCTGGTACATCGGCCACAACGGCAGCAACCTACCCGGCTGGCCGAGTGCGGGCGCATTATCGGAACTGGGAAACACTTCATTGAAGAAGGCACGGCTGTCATTGCCATAGGAGGCCACGATCGGCGCCGGCATCACCATGCTCATGAAAATCACCAGGCTGCTGTAGGTGATCATCAGGTGAAACGGCAGCACCAGCACGCCCACCGCGTTGTGCCCGTCCAGCCAGGAGCGCTGGCCCTTGCGCGGGCGGAAGGTGAAGAAGTCCTTGAAGATTTTCTTGTGGGTAATGATGCCGGTGATCAGCGCGACAAACATCACCATGGCGGCGAGGGTCGACAGCCAGCGGCCCCATGGGTAAGGCATCTGCAGTTGGAAGTGGAAGCGGTAGAAGAATTCACCGCCCATGCTTTCGCGGGCCTGCACCGCCTGGCCGCTGACCGGGTCGAGGACTTTCTGGATGAAGTTGCCGCGCTTGCCGGGGTCGACCTTGTCCTGCCACATCACCGACAGGCCGGGGTCGCGGCTGTTGGGCAAGGTAATGAACCAGCGCGCGGCCGTGGGCGCCTGTTGCTGCAGGTAGTCTTGCGCTACGGCGAGGCTGCGCGCGTCGTCCACCGGATGGGCCTGGACTTCGGGCTGCATCCAGTGGGTTATTTCGTCCTTGAAATAGGCCAGGGTGCCGGTCAGGAAAATCGCAAACAGCAGCCAGCCGAAAATCAATCCGGCCCAGGTATGCAGCCAGGCCATGGCCTGGCGAAAACCCTCTTTCATGTGCGCACCACCCAGAACCCGATGCCCGCCAGGGTCGCGAGCAGCGCGCTGGGCAGCATCACCCCGGCCCATGCGCGCCACGCGGTGCGGCAGGCGAAACACCAGAGCACCGCCAGCAGGTAGAACACGAATGAACTCATCATGCCGACAATCACCGCGTCGGCGCGCGTCGTCGGCAGCCACAGCGCAAGGCAGATCGCGGCCAGCGAGGCCATCAGATATCCACCGACCACAGCCGCCAGTACGCGCGAAGTGACGGCGAGGCGATAAGAGGCGGGCAGTGAGGTTTTGCTTTTCATGCGGCAGGCGCCAAGTTCATCAGCGCGCAATATTAATGATAAATATTCTCATAAGCAAAAGAGAACGGATGAATCACCTGCTCGGGTCGATTGCCGAACCGTGTTTGCGGCCCTACAATGCGAACAATTCTTGTTCTCTAAAGCATGCCGATGCTGATGGAGTGATCACGTTGCCGCCGTCCAACACCGTCGAAGTTCTGTACAACGACCATCACCACTGGCTCACCGGCTGGTTGCGACGCAAGCTCGGCTGCCCGCAAAGCGCCGCCGACCTGGCGCACGATACCTTCATCCGCGTGCTCAGCGCGCGGGAAGCGCCCACGCTGATCGAACCGCGCGCCTTTCTCACCACGGTCGCCAAACGCGTACTGTTCAACTACTACCGTCGCCAGGACCTTGAACGCGCCTACCTCGACGCCCTGGCGCAAATGCCGGAGCACGTCGCGCCGTCGGAAGAAGACCGCGCAATCATCCTGCAAACCCTGGTGGAACTGGACCAACTGCTCGAAGGCCTGCCGGTGCAGGTCAAACGCGCGTTCCTGCTGGCCCAACTCGATGGCCTGGCCTACGCACAGATCGGCGCGCAACTGGGCATTTCCATTGCCACGGTCAAGCGCCACCTGCATAAAGCCGCCCTGCGCTGCTACTTCGCCCTATGAATGTCTCGACCCAGGTTGCCGAACAGGCCGTGCACTGGTTGCTGCAAATGCAGCAAGGCGCGCTCGACCCGCGCCAGCAGGCGGCCTGGCAGCAATGGCTGGAGGCGCATAGCGAACATCAGCGTGCGTGGGACCAGATCCAGCGCGTCAACCAGCGCCTGCGTGGCCTGCCTTCGCCGCTGGCGCACGCGGCGTTGAATGCACCGACCTCCACCAGCCGGCGCCAGGCGCTGAAGCTGCTGTTGATCCTCGGCGCGGGTTCGGCGGCAGCCTGGAGCCTGCGCCAGCAACACATTTTGCCGCCGTTGACGGCTGACTACCGCAGCCCTGTCGGCCAGCGTCGTCGCGTGCAGCTGGCCGACGGCAGCCAGTTGCAGCTCAACACCGGCAGTGCGGTGGATGTGCATTTCGATGGCCACCAGCGCCTGATCCGCCTGCTCGAAGGTGAAATCCTGCTGACCGCCCGAGCCGGTGCCACGCCGCTGCGCGTGCTGACCGGCCAGGGTTTGCTTAGCAGCCAAGCGGCGCGCCTGAACGTGCGGCAGTTCAATGACCATACCCAATTGGCGGTGCTCGATGGCCGTGTCGACGTGATGCCCAACCATTACAGCGGCCTGCCGCTGAGGGTGGACGCCGCGCATCAGGTCAATTACACCCGCAAGGGCTGGGACAGCCCTCGTCCCACCGACGCCAACAGCGGCGCCTGGGCTGACGGCATGCTGGTGGCCGCGCATATGCGCCTGGAAGATTTTCTCGGCGAACTCGGGCGCTATCGCCGGGGCCAGCTCAATTGCGACCCGCAGGTGGCAAACCTGCTGCTGTCCGGCAGTTATCCGCTGGATGACAGCGAACGCATTCTCGACCTGCTGGAAGTCAGCCTGCCGGTAAAAGTGCGGCGTTTTACCCGCTACTGGGTGACGGTTCAGGCCCGTGCGTGAAGTTTTTTGAAAACCGCTGAGCCGTTTTCCCTACTTCGCGTGACAGAGAAGGAAAGCCCCCTTGATCCTTCCTTCTCAGGACCACCCTTCATGCCCCCGCAACCGACGCTTCTTGCCCGTACCCTGCGCCAACTCCTGCTCGGCGCCAGCCTCAGCCTGGCCGCGCTGCCCCCGGCGGCGATGGCGGCCGACACCAAGGCCTATCACATCGCGCCGACGAGCCTGGAAGCGGCCCTGAACCAGTTCGGCCGTGAAGCCGGGGTGCTGGTGTCCTTCGGTTCCGAGGTCACCGCCGGTCGCCAAAGCCCTGGTTTGACGGGCAACTACAGCACCGCCGAAGGCCTGGATAAACTGTTGGAAGGCAGTGGCCTGCAAGCCCGCGCCGAGGGTGACAACGCCTACAGCCTGCAACCGGCCGGTGCCCCGGCCACCCTCGAGCTGCAAACCTCCAACGTGGTCGGCGACTGGCTCGGTGACGCGGCGCAGACCAACGTGTTCGAGCATCCCGGCGCCCGTGACGTCATCCGCCGTGACGAATTCGAACGCCAGGGCGCAACCCAGGCCCGCGACGTGCTCAACCGCATCCCCGGCGTCAATGCCCCGGACAACAACGGCACCGGCAGCCATGACATGGCACTGAACTTCGGCATTCGCGGGCTCAACCCACGGCTGGCATCACGCTCCACGGTGTTGATGGACGGTATTCCCGTGCCCTTCGCACCCTATGGCCAGCCGCAACTTTCATTTGCACCGATCAGCATGGGCAACATGGACGCGGTGGACGTGGTGCGCGGCGGCGGCGCAGTGCGCTACGGCCCGCAGAACGTCGGTGGCATCGTCAACTTCGTGACCCGCGCGATTCCGGATGCGCCCACCGTCAAAGGCGGCCTGCAGACCGAGACCAACCCGTCCTCCAGCCACGATGGCTTCAAGACCACCGGCAACCTGCTGGCCGGCGGCACCGCCGACAATGGCCTGGGCGGCGCACTCCTGTATTCCGGCACCCGTGGCGGCGACTGGCGTGAAAACAGCGACACGCGCATCGATGACCTGATCCTCAAGGGTAAATACCAGCTGGATGACGCCAACAGCTTCAACGCCATGGCGCAGTACTACGACGGCGAGGCCGATATGCCTGGGGGCTTGAACGTCAAGGACTACAAGGCCGACCCGTACCAGTCGACCCGCCCCTACGACAAATTCTGGGGCCGCCGCACGATGTTCAACGTCGGCTACCGCTACGAGCAGGATCGCCGTGAATTCACGGTCAACAGTTTCTTCACCAAGACCCTGCGCAGCGGTTACCTCGATCAAGGCAACTTCCTCTCGCTGTCCCCCCGCGAGTATTGGGTACGCGGCCTGGAAACCCGCTTCGCCCAAGGCTTCGACCTCGGCCCCACCAGCCACGAAGTCGGCGTCGGCTACCGCTACATCAACGAAGCCGGCCACGAGTTGCGCTACCGCACGCCGATTGC
The DNA here is from genome assembly GCF_900004915.1 of Pseudomonas sp. 31 R 17. Taxonomy (NCBI): domain Bacteria; kingdom Pseudomonadati; phylum Pseudomonadota; class Gammaproteobacteria; order Pseudomonadales; family Pseudomonadaceae; genus Pseudomonas; species Pseudomonas sp. 31 R 17. The sequence continues at coordinate 201,189 of NZ_CVTN01000065.1, read as the reverse complement.
CGCCAATCAGCAACTGCCGACCACCGACAGCCGCAACGACCGCGACACCCGTGGCGGCACCGAAGCCAATGCGTTCTTCATCGACGACCGTATCGATATCGGCAAGTGGACCCTCACGCCGGGCATCCGCTACGAAATGATCGAGTCCCAACAGACCAACAACCTGAGCAACGTCAAATACAAAGGCGACTACAACACCGCGCTGCCGGCGTTGAACGTGCTCTACCACCTCACCGACGACTGGAACCTCTACGCCAACACTGAAGGCTCGTTCGGCAGCGTGCAGTACAGCCAGATGCCCAACCGCGTGAACAGCGGCGAAGTGAAGCCGGAAAAAGCCCGCACCTGGGAGCTCGGCACACGCTATGACAACGGCAGCCTGCGCGCGGAAATCGGTGCGTTCCTGATCAATTTCGACAACCAGTACGACAGCAACCAGACCAACGACACCGTGATCGCCCGCGGTGAAACGCGGCACCAGGGCATCGAGTCGAGCCTCAACTACGCCCTCGACGGCGTGAGCCCGGCGCTGGCCGGCTTCGATGTCTACGCCAGCTATGCGTATGTCGACGCGACCATCCGTGAAGACGGCCCGAACAAAGGCAATCGCGTGCCCTTCTCGTCCAAACACAAAGGCACCCTCGGCGTGGGGTACACCGAAGGCCCGTGGAAGCTCAACCTGGACAGCAGCTACCAGAGCAGCCAGTTCGCCGACAACGCCAACACCCAGGCCGAAAGCGCCGACGGCGCGAACGGACGCATCCCCGGCTACATGCTGTTCAGCAGCCGCGCAGCGTATGACTTCGGCCCGCAGCTGTCGGACTTGAACGTCGCGGTCGGGGTGAAGAACATCTTCAACAAGCAGTACTACACGCGCTCGTTCGACGATAACAACAAGGGCAAATACGTGGGTGAACCGCGCACGGTGTATGTGCAGACGTCTATCGCGTTCTGACTGTCTGCCTTCAATTTGCGGGCCACAACACATCCAAATGTGGGAGGGGGCTTGCCCCCGATTGCGGTGGGTCAGTCACTGTATGTGTTGACTGAACCACCACATCGGGGGCAAGCCCCCTCCCACATTGGTTTTATGTGCAGCCAGTGAGTACTTGCCTGAAGCCAATTCCTTGAAAGTCGGACAATCCGGCCGGTAGTCAACTTCGGGTAGATGAAGATCAAATGTGGGAGGGGGCTTGCCCCCGATGGCGGTATGTCAGTCACTGTATGTGTTGACTGAACCACTGCATCGGGGGCAAGCCCCCTCCCACATTGGTTTTATGTGCAGCCAGTGAGTACTTGCCTGAAGCCAATTCCTCGAAAGTCGGACAATCCGGCCGGTGGTCAACTTCGGGTAGATGAAGATCAAATGTGTCCAGGATTCGGGTTCTAACTGCCCGCCAGGCAACTTGGGGTGGCCGCGACCAGCGCATCAATGGCGCATCGTGTCTTGGCCGGCATGTGCGGCGCCGTCGGCCAGATCACATGGATGGGGGCCGGCTGCTCGCGATAGCCGGGCAGTACCGCCTCCAGTTGCCCGCGCAGCGCATAGTGGGCAATCAACCAACTCGGTAACCAGGCCAGGCCCACGCCTGCAATCGCCGCATCGGCCACAGCCTGGAGGTCGTCCAGCACCAGGGGCGTGACCAGCCGCGAGCGATGGACGCTGTTGCTGCGGTAAGCAATGCCGCGATGAGCCGCCAACGCCTCGATACGTTCAATTCGACCCCTGCGCTGCAAATACGCCGGTGACGCCGCCAATCCCATGACTTGCTCCCCCAGACGCCGCGCACTCAGGTGGTCGGTATCCGGCAACGGGCCGATACGCACGGCAATATCGAAGCCTTCCTGCGCCAGATCGATCATGCGGTCGGAGAAGCAAATGTCGATCTCAAGGTCCGGATAACGCTCCATCAAGCCCCACAGGGCAGGCGCGGCATAGTGGTGACCAAACGCCAGCGGCAAACTCGCGCGCAAGCGCCCGCGCGGCTGCTGACGGCCGCTTTCCAGCACGGACTCGGCGGCCTCCAGCTCCGCCAGCGCGCGCAGACAGTGCTCGTAGTAGGCCTGCCCATCCTCGGTCAGACGCTGGCGGCGCGTGGAGCGTTGCAACAGGCAGGTGCCCAGGCGCGCTTCAAGCCGCGCCAGGCCCTTGCCCACCGCCGAGCGCGTGAGGTTCAGGCGCTCGGCGGCCGCGCTCAGGCTGCCGCTCTCGACGATTTGCAGAAACAGCTCGACACCATCGAAACGTGGGGTAGACATCGTAGATTGTCGCCTTTGGCTCCCCTATCAAGGGAAGAGTTATCGCAAATAAAGAACCCAATTCCCGAGAGAATAATCCCTCCCTCTCTCTTAAGGAACTGCGTATGCCACCCGCCGCCGCTCTATCGGCCTCAAGCCCCGCGCATACCACCAGAAACGGCCTGGCGCTCACAGCCGTGTGCCTGGTGGCCCTGATGTTCGGCCTGGAAATCTCCAGCGTACCGGTCATCCTGCCCACCCTTGAACGCGAATTGGGCACAGGATTTCAAGACGCCCAGTGGATCATGAACGCCTACACCCTGGCCTGCACCAGCGTACTGATGGCAGCGGGCACCCTGGCCGATCGCTTTGGCCGTCGACGCGTGCTGGTGCTGTGCCTGTGGCTGTTCGGCCTGGCTTCAGTGGCTTGCGGGCTGGCCACCGACGCGACCCTGCTGATCGCGGCGCGCTTCGTCCAGGGCATCGGCGCCGGCGCAATGATGATCTGCCAGTTCGCGATTCTGTCGCACTTGTTTCGTGAACCGGCCGCACGTGCCCGGGCCTTCGCGATCTGGGGCGTGATTGCCGGCGTGGGCCTGGGGTTCGGGCCGATGGTCGGTGCGCTGATCCTGGCAGTCGCCGATTGGCGCTGGGTGTTTCTCGCCCACGTACCGCTCAGCCTGTTCACCCTGGTGCTGTTGCGCATCAGCGTGCAGGAGTCCCGCGACCCGGCCAGCCATCGCCTGGACATTGCCGGCATGCTGACCTTGACGCTGGCGGTGTTCGCCCTGGTCTACTTCATCACCCAGGGCACCGAGCACGGCTTCGCCACACCGGCCATGCTCGGCTGGGCGGGCCTGGCGCTGGTGGCGTTGTTGCTGTTCGTCGTGGTTGAAAAGCGCAGTGCCCATCCGATGTTCGATTTCTCGGTGTTCCGTATCCGGCGCTTCAACGGGGCGCTGATGGGCTCGATCGGCATGAACTTCAGCTTCTGGCCGTTCATGATCTACCTGCCGCTGTATTTCCAGGCGGGCCTGGGCTACGACACCCTGACCACGGGCGGCGCCCTGCTCGCCTACACCTTGCCGACCTTGCTGGTGCCGCCCCTGGCCGAACGCCTGGCCCTGCGCTACGGCGCCGAACGCATCATCCCGCTGGGCCTGGCGACCATGGGCGCGGGGTTTCTGGCGATGTTCGTGGCCAATGTCGCCGCACAGCCGCACAGCCTGCTGATACTGCTCGGTTGCGTGATGGCCGGCACTGGCCTGGCGCTGACCAACTCGCCCACTACCAACACCACCACCGGCGCCGTCTCGGCTGATCGCGCAGGCATGGCCTCGGGCATCGACTTCAGCGCCCGGCTGATCACCCTGGCGCTCAATATCGCGCTGATGGGCCTGGTGCTGTTGTTGGGGATCGGCCATCACCTGGCCGATGTACTGCCGCCGGGCACGGCAATGGATTGGCCGGCCCTCAGTCAGCACCTCGCGGCGGGCAAGCTGGATGCGCCGGGATTGGCGCTCAACGAGGCCCGTGCGGCTCTGCGCAGCGGTGCCGGTTGGGCCATGCTCTTTGCAGGCTTGGGTGCGTGCGGACTGGCGCTGCTCAGCGGGTATTTCTTCAAACAGCGCCGTTAAACGAAAACGGGCCTGCATGCGCAGGCCCGTCTTCAATGGGGAGTCAAAAAACTATCAGCCGTTGAATACGGCCCGTTCTTTTTCTAGAAACTCCTGTTCAAGCTCATCTTCATTGACTTTGGTGGTCGGCTGGTTTTTACCGGCAGCGCGGGGCTTGCCTTGCAGTTTGCCGAACAGATGCTCCAGCGCATGGTCGAGCTTGGTGGCCGCGCCATCGATCGCTTGCTCCAGCGTATCGGCCTTGTGCAGCACCGAAAGCGGTTGGTGGCCTTTTGGCCGGGCCTCGAGGCGGCAACTTAAATCGTGGGGACCTGGCTTGTCGCCGTTCTCATCCCGCAGGTAGACCTCCACACGGGTCAGGTCTTCTTCATAACGTTCGAGCGTGCTCTCAATGGTGGTACGTACCCACTCCTCCAGTCGGATGCTGCTTTCAATATGGTTATCGCTATTGACTTGGATTTGCATAGTTCTTCCCTTATTTCAGCTAGCTCGCCAGAGATCACAAACTGCAACACCGGGGTGGTGAAACCATGACCTCTTGGTTACACAATTGAGCACCTGCTGAAACATTTCAACCCCTTTGCAAAGATAAATCCTACATTACAAATTAACCCTGACGACGAGCAAGAACGCTGGTAGGGTGGGGAGTTAGTTACAACTTCTTACCTCCTGTTTTCCTCACGATGGCGCCGCTCCCAACGGGTGCAACGCGCGAAAAATCCCCGCTTCTTCCACCAGCCAGTCGTGCACCGCCCGCACGCCGGGGTGACTCAATGCGCCCGGCGCATACAGCAGCACGTAGCGTTTATGGTTGGGCACGGCCAGGCCAAACGGCACGATCAGGGTCCCTCGTTCCAGCTCATCATTGAGCAAGGTGCGCCGCGCAATGGCCACGCCCATGCCGGCAATGGCGGCTTCGATGGTCAGGTGATTGCGGTTGAAGGTGTGCCCGCGACGCACATCGGCATCGCGGTAACCGATTTCATTCAGGTAGAACTCCCACTCGGCATACTCATAACTCCCACGCCAGGCGGTGATGTCGTGCAACAACGGAAAGTGGGCAAGGTCGGCCGGGCCATGCAGTGGCGGCCGGCCACGCAACAGGCTGGGGGCGCACACCGGAAATATCTGCTCATCCAACAGGGCTGTGGATAACAATCCGGGATAGCTGCCGTCGTTCAGGTCGATGGCCAGGTCGAAGTCGCCCTCGTGCAGCGCGACGCTGCTGTCTTCGGCAACCATGCGCAACTGAATGTCCGGAAAACGCTGCTGCAAGCGTGGCAGGCGCGGGGTCAGCCACTTGCCGAGAAACGACGGAATCGAGCGCAGGCGCAAGGTGCCGCTGATCATCCCGGCGTCCAGACGCTGCAATTCGGCGTCGATGCTGCCATAGGCCTCCCCTACCACCGCCGCCAGGCGCTGCCCTTCGGCGCTCAGTTCCACACCCCGTGCACGGCGGTGAAACAGTCTGAAGCCCAGGCGCTCTTCCAACTGACGGATCTGCTGGCTCACCGCGCCCGGCGTGATGTGCAACTCCTCCGCGCAGCGGGTGAACGAAAGGTGCCGCGCAGCACAGGAAAAGACATGCAGCCAGGAATAGGTCTGGCCATGAAGGGGCCGGGTCATAGCGTTTAGTCCTGCTAAAGGGTGTCTTAGGATAATTCGTTGGTCAGTACCAATCCAGAGGCCCAGTATCGCTTCAACTCCGCTTGCTCTACAAAACATGGCAGCGACTTCCACTCCATTGCTTGTAAGGCTTTAGCATGGCTATCAGCGTTTTCGATCTATTCAAGGTGGGCATCGGCCCGTCCAGCTCCCATACCGTTGGGCCGATGCGGGCTGCCGCGACCTTTGCCCAGGCACTGGCCGACCAGCAGTTGCTCAGCCAAACTCGGCGTGTCGAAGTGCGCTTGTACGGTTCGCTGTCTGCCACCGGTGTCGGCCACGCCACTGACCGCGCCTGTGTGATGGGCTTGATGGGCGAATGGCCGGATCAGGTCGACCCCACCTCGATCAACGCGCGCATTCAGCAACTGCGCGAGTCCGGCCAGTTGTTACTCGCCGGCCAACAGGCCATTGCCTTCGACTGGCACACCGACCTGCTGCTGCTCGACGAAAGCCTGCCCTACCACCCCAACGCCATGTCCCTGCACGCCTACGGCGACGGCGGCCTGTTGAGCGAGCAAACCTACTATTCGGTGGGCGGGGGTTTCATCATCGAAGCTGCCGAAGCCGCATCGGGCATTGCGCCGACCAGCGACGTGCAATTGCCCTACGACTTTTCCAGCGCCGTTGAACTGCTGGCCTTGTGCAACAAGCACGGCCTGCGGGTTTCGGAATTGATGATGGCCAACGAACGTGCCTGGCGCAGCGACGAAGCCATCCGCAGCGGCCTGCTGCATATCTGGTCGGTGATGCGCGCGTGCGTGGAACAGGGCCTGCGCGATGAAGGCATTCTGCCCGGTGGTTTGGACGTCCCGCGTCGTGCGGCGAAATTGCACCGCAGCCTGCTGGAAATCGGCAAGCCCAATGTCATCACGTCAACCCTGTCGGCCATGGAGTGGGTCAACCTGTTCGCCCTCGCCGTCAACGAAGAAAACGCCGCCGGCGGGCGCATGGTCACCGCGCCGACCAATGGCGCGGCGGGGATCATTCCTGCCGTGCTGCATTACTACATGAAGTTCAATGCCGACGCGTCTGACGACGACGTGGTCAATTTCTTCCTGGCCGCCGCCGCCGTCGGCATCCTCTGTAAAAAGAACGCCTCGATCTCCGGCGCCGAAGTCGGCTGCCAGGGTGAAGTCGGCTCGGCCTGCGCCATGGCCGCCGCCGGGCTGGCGGATATCCTTGGCGCCACCCCCGAACAGTTGGAAAACGCCGCCGAAATCGGCCTGGAACACAACCTCGGCCTGACCTGCGACCCCGTCGGCGGACTGGTGCAGGTGCCGTGCATCGAGCGCAACGCCATCGCGGCCGTCAAGGCGATCAACGCCACCCAAATGGCCCTGCGCGGCGATGGCAAGCACTTCATTTCCCTCGACCGGGTGATCCGCACCATGCGCGATACCGGCGCCGATATGCATGACAAATACAAAGAAACGTCACGGGGCGGCCTGGCGGTCAGCTGGGTGGAGTGCTGATTGCGCCGTCTGCGATCGTTTTCTCGACATTGCCCTGAAACAGGTCACTTCCCCCAAGCACAACACAGTTCAAATGTGGGAGGGGCTTACCTTGATGCCGGTCTGTAGGAGCGAGGGGGGCGCCTAGCTCTTGCTCGCGAAAAACGTCAACGATAACCCGTGCTTTCTGAATGAACGCGGTGCCTGTGAGTTTTTCGCGAGCAAGCTCGCTCCTACAAAAAGCCTCCCCAGCACCTGTACGGCACGCCCCTTGCTGTAGAGCTTTTGAGGAAAACGGACTTTGGCCGGTGGTCAGGCAACGCGAACTATTCCCGACACCGGTCGTCAATGACTGCATGTTCTTATCAGGCGGTAACGCACCATGGACAACCCTTTTCAGATCATCACCGACACCTTCAGCCCACAATACCGCGTCAACCTAAGCATTCAGCGGCTGGACGGCAGCATCATGCTCACCCTCTCCGATGACGGCGGCGTAGTGGCCAAGCGCATGATCAGCGCCGAACAACGCAACGACCCGCAACGGCTCAAGCGCCTGGTGCAAAGCATCCAGTTCGGTATTGCCATCGAGCAGGGTCACAGCGCCATGGAAATCCTGGCGGTGATGACGGATGGGGACAATCACAAGCTGTTGCAGCGACCGCCCACCCGTCACCTGCCTTTCAGCGTCGGGCTCTAAAGCTCGCCCTTCTCGGTCTCCAGGCTCGCCTCGCCCTTGCGACGCGGGCCTTCGACTTTCACCGAAGGAAACGCCGACGACGCGTAGCGCACTACCAGAATCGCGAAGGCCAACAGCAGAATCCCACCGCACAAGTAGATAATGCCCACGTCCGGCGGATTGTGATGGGACACGTTGGAGATCAGCAGCCGCGTCAGCGCGGTGATGGCCACGTAGATCAGGAAGCGCACGGGCATGTGGTTGGTCTTGAAGTAAATCCCCACCATCGCGCCCAGTTCCAGGTAGATGAACAGCAGCAAGATGTCATCGATCTTGATGTGCCCGTTCTCCAGCATCCCCAGAAACTCCATCACCGCCGCCCAGGCGGTCACTGCACCAATGGCGAACAGCGCCAGGTAATGGAACGACTCCACAAACAGATTGCCCAGCGACTCGGCCAGCCCATGGACTTGCCGGCGCAGCTTTTCGGCCCAGTTGATTTTCACGATGTTGCTTCCTTAGGTCGGTGCGACCGGATAATGCGGGGTGGAGGTGACGGTTGTTCTGCATGCAGGAAAAAAGCCAGAGGCCGCTGGTGAGAGGGTGGCCGAGTGACATGAGGCACTTTATTCACTCAGATCATGGCATTCAGCCACAATGCGCGTTTGCGGCGTAGCAACTCGCAATTTTCCGACTACATTAAAAACCTGCCCTCCAACGCCAAATGTTTCGCTTGCTTTTAACTGTATATAAACACAGTATGCACCAGAGGTAAGGGTCGTGAATGCCTGGATATGTCAGATGCGCCCTATCTGGTCAGGACACTCGAACCGCAGACTCGATGATTGCGTAGCTTGTCGGACACAGCACAAAGCCCGCAGCGCCGGGGCGACCCCATTCAACACTTGATATTACGACGAGGCCAAAATGGCTGTTGAGACCCTTTACCGCAGTACCCGGGATTTGGAGACTACGTTCGTGGACCGAAAACTTGCCGACGCTCACGATCAGATGCTTGAACTGGCAGAGGCCCTGACGGACGTATTGATGAAAAACGTCGCCGGCCTCTCCGAAAAACACGCCGAAGATGCAAGTATCTACATGGCAAAAAATCGCGCCATCTTCGCAACCGCCTTCAAAAACAACGCAATGGCGCTCAATGAGCTGAATGCTCCAGCCGATGCCGAAGGATAGAAATCAGCACGCATTCTTCAGAGGTCAGCCAGCAGGTCATCACATCGCTGCTCATCCAGCGTTGTGTTCATGATGCATATCCGCATCACGGTCTTCCCCTGCCAGCGAGAAGGGACCACCAGGGCAACACCGTCACGCAGGCAACGCTGCGCCCAGCGATCATAATCGTCGGCTTGCCAGCCGTGGCGCGTGAACAGGATAACGCTCAAGCCGGACGCCTTGATCAGCTCCAGCCTCGGATGGCTGGCGATGCGCGTGCGCAGGTAGGCGCTGAGCACAAGGATGCGCTCCAGAGTATGCCGGTAAGCCGCGATGCCATGCACCGCCAGTGAGAACCACAGCGGCATGCCTCGGGCCCGACGCGACAGATGGAAGGCATAGTGCATGGGGTTGCATTGCTCGGACTCATTGATCTGCTCCAGATAGGAAGCATCCTGAGTAAAAGCTGCGGTAACCTCATCGGGTTTGGCATAGAGCAGCGCACAACAGTCGTAGGGTACGAACAGGCCCTTGTGTGGGTCGATGATCAGTGAGTCGGCCCGCTCAATACCTTCCAGTTGAGCCCTCACACTCCGTACACACAGGAACGCACCGCCATAGGCCGCATCCACATGCAACCAGATAGCATGCTGACGGGCGATTTCCCCTATACCGGAAAGATCATCAATCTGTCCCGAATTGGTCGCGCCGGCGACCGCTACCACGGCGACCACATGGTCGCGCCGCCCCTCCACGGCCAGTTGTTCCAGGGTCTTCGCCAGTTCGAAAGCCGTCAAACGGCCCAGCTCATCCGAAGCCACCGTAACCACGTCCAGGTCGAGCAACCGGGCGCTGACGATAATTGAAGAATGGGCTCCCTCTCCCACCACTAAAAGCCCCTGATGCCGCCCCGCGCGTTCTCGGTAGCGATGTCGGGCGGCCACCAGCGCGGAGAAATTACCCGCGGTGCCACCACCGACGAAACACCCTCCGGCGCCGTCCGGCAAACCGGCCAGCTCACACAACCAGCGCAATGCCTGATTCTCCGCCCAGATCAAGCCCGCCCCGCCCAGCCATCCCGAGCCGATCATGCCACTGGCGGACAGCAAGCCGTCCATCAACGCGGCTGCCGGGGTAGCACGGGCACCGATGTAGGCCAGATAACCCGGGTGGTCGGTCGGCACGCCGTGCCGGCCAAGCAAGCTGGTGTAGAGTTCCAACGCGGGTTCCAGGCCTATACCTGATTCACAAATCGTGGCGCCGACTGCCTCTTCTGCCGCCTGCGTAATGTGCTCGGCATCACACGGCGCCGACAGCTTGGCGCGGGGCTGGGTCAGGGCCTGGCGGAACGCGGACAGCATAATCTCAATGTCGCCGGGTGCGATGTCGTCATGGCCTATGCAGGGTAACTCGCGCAAGGTTCCAGAATGTTCAAGTTGCATGATGATGACGTCCTTTGTCATGGCCAGGAAAAATGGAATATTCGTGCCACTTCATGATGTAGTCGGCATGTCGGTACTGACCCTGGTCGAAATCCGCATGTGCATCGAGGTACTCGCGTACGGCGCAGCCCTCCTCAACGGCAGCAGCCACAAACCTCAGCGCCATGCGCGCGCAGTCGCCAAAATCCGGCGTGGCATGGGGGCACAGGGTGATTGCGCCGGTCCCCGCCAGCAACTCGCCAAACTCTTCGACCACACAATCATCCGGCACCAGATAAACCGTCCCCGGACGCGCTCTTCGACGAATTTCCGCAGCCACCGCGACGTGCGAGCCCATCAACGCGCATACCGACTGGCTTGCCCCTTGCAGCGTCATCGGCAGCAGACGCTGTTGCAAAGCCGAGGCCAATCGTTCGCCGTACGGCGAGCCATCCGACCAGAACTCTTCAACCTGCGTATAAACCTGAGCCAGGTAGTCGACAATGGTGATCACTTGCTGCAATTCACTGGCACACAAGCGAAAGGCACCGACCGTACGGCAAAGGTCTGGTGCCGTTGCGGCGGGCAATAGCAAGGGAACACCGGCCGCCTGGTAGAGTGCTCCGGCCGACCGGGCGCATTCACTGTTGAAATGCCCAATGACCACCCCTGCCCCGCCGGCCAACAGTCGGCGCGCCGCAGCTACCGCGACGACGGGGTCGGCCGCATCATCCGCCCATATCAGGGGTAGCGATGACCCCTGCACGGCCTTGCGAAGCCACTCCCCATACGCCGCCCGAGGGCCCGTCAGAGGCCCGACGACACCCACCCGTTGTCCGCGCATGACTGCGCTCATCTAGACGTGCCCCGGCATAAGCCGCGCCAGTGCCTGCGCCGACACGCTGTGCAGTTTCACAGGTGGCCGGCGGGCCAGGGTATGACCGCCGGCAAAGAACGAGCCGGCCAGTACATCGTCACGTTCGAGCCCAGGCAGATTGAGCCATTCGCTCAGTTGCTGGCTGATACCCGGCATCAACGGGTAAGAGGCATAAGCAAGCCAGCGCAGGGTCATGGCCTGCAGCGCCAGTGCGGTGCGCGCATGGTTGGATAACGGTTGCGCCGAAGACTTCAGTAAATGCTCTTGTGCGGCACTGAAACGCGACGCGCGATGAATCACATGAGCGACCTGCTCGGCCATGCGTTTGGGCGAGAAGCTCTGGATCGAGGCAGCCTGCCGATACCCGTCCATCCATTGGCACAGTTCTTCATGATAGGTTTTCTGGTCGCTCAGCCAGGCGCCAGGCTCAGGCACGCCGCCGCCATGCCTGGCGATGCACTGATCCAGGCGCTGGATCAACCCATTCAATTTCTGCGCAAACAGGTCATTGAGCTGCTCGCTGATCTCATCGACGGTGAAATTGGTTCTCACCCCCTCAGGGCGCGCGAGCATGAGCGCCATGCGCGCATAATCGCTGCCGGCTTCGGCCAAAAACTCACGGCCCCAGATCAAATGGCGGCGACTGGTGGAGAACTTACTGCCATCAAGATCAAGCAGTTCGTTGACAATGTGGTGTCGCGGGGGGGTCAAGTCCAATGCCAGGTAGATCGCCGGGAATAACAAGGTGTGATAATAGGCATTGTCGAAGCCGTAACAATGAACCACATCCATCGCGCCCGAATAGCACTGCTCGGCACGTGCGAAGCGATCGTTGCCGTCAACCGGCAGGTCGCTGGCGCCCCACAGATAACCGAAGGCCATTTCGAACCAGACGTAGATGACCTGATCCTGCACGGATGGCAGGCGGTGACGAATACCCCAGTCGCTGCGATGGCTGATGCAGATATCCGGCAGCCCCTGGCGCAGCATGGTGTGGCAAAGCTGATAGACATGGGCGGGCATGTTGGCCGTCTGGATGTACTTGAGCAGTTCGTCGGCAAATGCACTCAAGCGGAAGAACAAGCGTGTTTCGATTTTTAATCGGGGTTGACGCCCATCGCGCTTAACGCGCGGTTGGGTCAGGTCGGTGCACTGGTTGGGCTGGCCACAGGCCTCACAGGCATTGCCGTCACTGCTTTCACCACAATGCGGGCAGCCCCCATGAATGAACGCCTCATGCAGCGCGTTTCCCGCGTCATCCACGAACACTGGCGTGTCCTTGGCATAGATAACATCCTGCTCATGCAGTCGTTGCAGGTAGTGATGAACGAAGTCCGCGTACTCACCTTGGGTATCCGGCGTGATGAACACGTCCATATCGATGCCATAACCTTGCCACGTTTCGCGGATGGCCTGGGCATAGTGATCGGCGCATGCGCCCGGACCGATGCCTTCCTTGGTTGCGCACGTTACGACGTACGTCTGGTTATCGTCACGCCCGCTGCCGTAGAAAACCCTGGCACCGGTGTTGCCCAGCACGCGCTTGAGCACATCACCTGCGATGTAGGGCCCCGAGAGATGTCCCAGGTGCAAATCACCGTTCGGCGTCGGCGGGGTGGCGTAGATCAGGGTGTCCACAACCGGCGCTGCTGCGGGCGCATTAGAGCGCCCCGCATCCCAATATAATGAATGGAAGGTCAAGGGGTGTTGATCGCTCAGATTACGCAGGGTATGAGGTTCGAAGCGCTGGCAGTGCACGGCGTCCCCCGCACGCACTTCAAGCGTCTCCTGCGCGGTTTTAACCACGCCATGCCCAGCGGTGAAAATAAACAACTCATCCTCAAAGTGATTGTGCGGCTGGCTTTCCTCGCCAGGCCCCAGGGTGCAGCCCATCAGGTTAAGGTCAGTGCCAGGCAGGTCAACGGTGCGCGAGTCGACGTTGTAGAAGCGTTTGGCCGGGGAAAACATATTGATCTTTTTCATGGTCGTTGCTCTCTATCCTTGAGAAATTACGCGGGCGAGCTGCATGGCAACATGGGGCGCCATTTTGAATCCGCCGCCACTGAAACCAGAGGCAACCAGCACGCCGCCCGGCAACCCCGGTTGCTTGCCAATCAACCCGATGGGTTGCTCGCTGTAGCAGTCGCTATGGCACAGCGCACCCTCCACCGATGCGTCTTGCAGCCAGGGAAAACGCCGTTGCCCCTGCTCTCGGGTCAGTTGTGCGTGGGACAGTTGAGCAGGCATGTAACTGTGGCTGGCCGGCACTCGCATACCCGTCGGGTAGCCGACGTAGAGCCCGCCGGTCAGGGGGCACGGTCGTCCGTTAAGCTGATTGATGTCGTCAATGAAACACGGCGCCTCAGGTAACGGTGTCGCGCCCTTGAACCGTGTGACCTGAATATGCTGACTCCACAGGCCAAAGGCATCACCGAACTGGCGAATCAGGAACTCGCTGGTACCATTGCCCATCGCGACAATCACCTGCGCACCGTCGTAATCGCCGTTGGAGCTCAGCACGCCAACGGCCTGCCGGCTCGCAACATCGACACGTACCGCGTGAACCTTTACCGCGTCATGGTAGACCCCCCCCTGGGCGATGGCCGATTGCACCAGGTACTGCAACGTCGGCCTGGCCTCCATGTAGCCTGAGCCCGGTTCGTACAGCGCCATTTGCGCGGTGATCGGCAATGCGGGGTAGCGGGCAGCCAAGGCCCGGGAGTCGAGCAATTGAGCGGGAACCCCTTCGCGCTCCAGCCAGCCCTGCATGTCGGCCAATGCGTGTGGCTCGGCGAAATGCAGGTAGCCCGTCTCGGTAAAGGGCACCTGCCCCCCGGAGTCCTGCGCCAACTGCCGGTAGAAGTGATAGCCCTGCGCCGCAGCGCGGGTCGCCTCCCAGGACGCATGAGTGACCCGCACGATGCAGCCGGAAGCGCCTGTTACACCGCAGCCGAGCTGCTTGTCATCCAGCAGCAGGCAGCGTTTGCCCGCCAGGGTCATGACATAAAAGCACGTCGCGCCGATGATGCCGGCCCCAATGATGATGACGTCAAACGGCTTGCTCATAGTGCCTCCGTTTCAGGGTGGTGCGCAGATCGTCGACGATTTCACCGGCGCGAATGGCCATATTGGAAATGAGCGTGGCGCTCAATCCATGAGTGTCTTCGGCAACACCCGTGGAATACAGCAGTGGCGCCGAGTCCCCCTGAAAGGTCAGGCGGTAGTTACGCAAAATACGCGCCGAGCCCTCGTCGTGGACCAGTCGGGCAGCCAGGGATGCGCACAACAGGTCGGCGATACGGCGGGGACGGAAGCCGGTCGCGCAGACCAGATAGTCGCAGCGCAGCTTTTGTACATCGCTGCTCATTAGGCGGTTGAACGCCACCTGTAGACCGGCATCCTGAACAAGGACCGATTGGAAACGACTCATGCGTTCCAGCTTGAGACGCTGCTGCCCACTGACTTCGTCGTCGTACCAGTTGCGGTAGAGTTTTTCGATCAGGGCCATGTCCACTGCGGAGTAATTGGTGGAGGCATGTGTGCGCAGTATGTGTTGGCGGACATGGGCGGGCGACGCGTGGAAATCATCGACCGCGTCGGCGTTGAATATTTCGTTGACGAATGGGCTGTCGTCGGCTGGCGTGTAGCCATAGCGCGCCATTATGGCTGTCACGTTCATGGCCGGATACGTCTCGAGCAGGTACTCAACGGCCTCGGCGGCACTCTGCCCACCGCCCACCACGACGCAGTGGCCGTCGGCATTCAACGCAGTCTTTTCAAGATGGGCCAGCAAGTGATGAACGTGCGTTACCCGCTCGCCGGGCTCCACCCCCAATGGCAATTGAGGCTCAAGGCCCAATGAATGAACCACCGAACGGGCAAGCACAGCCGTCGTCATATCACCCACCTGCATCTGGACTCTGAACAGAGGTGAACCGTCATCGTCCACGCCGCCCTCGTTGATGCTCAGGACCTGATGACCGTAGAACACCTGGTCGCTGAACTCCGCCGCGCACCAACTCAGGTAGTCGTGGAACTCCAGGCGGCCGGGGAAGAAGTCCTTCTTGTTGCAGAAGGCGGCGATCCTGCCTTTGCTATGCAAGTAATTGACGAACGTAAAGTGGCTGCGCGGGTTGCGAAAGCTGACCAGGTCTTTGAGAAACGTCACCTGCATGGTTGCATTCTTGAACAGCATGCCCTTGTGCCAACCGAAACCAGGTGCGCTGTCAAAAAAAGCAACATCCAGCTCGGGGGCCATCTCCTGAAGGGCGATAGCGAGCGAAATGTTCGAAGGGCCAAAGCCGATACCCACCACATCGTGGATTTTTTGCTCGCAAGGGCTGATGACCAAATCTGTTGCAAAACTCATGTGAACTCCCTGTCTACAGAATTTCAGGCTGAGCGCAGCCGCAGGAGGTTGATCGTGTGATGACCTCCCTGGGCATTTCTATTGGGGTGCTGCGCAGCGGCGACGGGTTAATCGATCTCGAAGGCGTCGGTAAGGTTGAGCGACTGGAGCATGGCGATCTCCTCGGTCAACTTTTCAAGGCAATGATTGCGTAAGAAAACCGTACATCCGTAGGTGGTGCCGTCAGTGGTCATTGCTACCGCCTGGCCAAGCGACGGCGCCACGAAATAGTGGCTGAAGCTCTCCAGACTGCGCACTTCACGGTCAAAGCGAAAGGCCTTGACCCGCCCGGCCCGCGTAATCACAAAAGAGTAATCCGCCACCGCTGCACCTTGCGTCGGGCCTTGCCCGAGTGCCTGCGGCCACTGTTTCCAGCAATCCTCCTGGGCTGGCCACCCGCCCACCCGGCAAAGCTGCGGCAACGGCGTGCTGGCCAGTCGCGGCGACAGCTTCACCAGTCGCGCACCGGTTGATGTGATCACCACCTCAGCGTGCAACGGGCCGTGCAGCATGCCGAGCCCGTTAGCCAGCGCGGCAAGCTGCGGCACCAGCCGCGCCGGCAGCACGGCGGGAGGCAGGCTGTTGACGGCAGTGAGGAGCCTGCGCCCTTCCAGATCCAGGGTATGACAGCGCCAGGCGTCAGTGACGTGGAACTCACCCGCGTCGAGTACCCCGTTGATGAACACGGGATAACCCGGTTCATGGACATGGATCTGAAACGGCCCCGGTGAATCATCCAGCAAGGCGGCGACCTGGGACGCAGTGGCCCACTGCCCCCCCAGCAGCACGGCTGAACCGCGCGAACTCGGCGACAGCGCCGGGCGCACGACCCAGGTACGGCCATCATCAGGCGGCAACCGGTCCAACGATGCTACTTGCCGACCGTCAAACGCCAAGTCAGGGGCGAGCCTGCGAACCGCCTGGTGTTGCGCGCACTTGTCAAAGAACACTGCCGGATCGCAGCCTGCGGTGAAAAACCCATCGGCGATGTTCAGCGGCATGACCTGACGCAGCTCCAGGTCATCGCTGGAGAGCCGATAACTGACCGGTGCCCGGCACCGTGCAGTGGTGTTGTTCATCATTGCAGCGTCTCGCGAGTCGGGCCCCGGAAGTGCACCGCATCGATGTGGCAGTTGCGCGGTTGCGTCAGCACGAAGCGCATGGTCTCCCAGATGGAACGACCGTTGAGCAATGGGCTGGCAGGATCAACCGCCTCATCCAGGCCGGTCACTTCGAAATCGGGCGGGTAAAAACCGGTGACCCGAATGTGCTCCTTGGCCAGGTGATGAGCCATGTTCTGGCAAAAGCCACTCATACCGTGTTTGGCGGCGAAAAAGGCTGGATGGGCGATAGAGTCGGTAAACTGCGGCACGCCGCACACCGAGACCATCGCCATGATGTCGGCCGCCGCCGAGCGACGCAGCCCGGGCAACAGTGCACGCGTCAGGATGATCGAGCCTGTCAGACCGGAGTTGATGGTGCCGGCGATGTCGTCGTCACTGTCGTCCTCCCCCAATAGCCCCTCAAGCCATTGCGCCGCGCTCAGCACCAGAACGTCCACCGCCCGTTCATCCTGCAGGATTTGCCCAGCGAAGGCGCGCACCGATGCAGGGTCGGCGATGTCGCACGCGTAGGCACGCGCAGATCCCCCTTCGGCTCGAATAAGCTCACACGTGGCCTGCGCACTGGACATCTGACGCGCGCACAAGTCGACATGAGCCCCTTCCCGGGCCAGCCACACCGACACCGCCTGGCCGAAATCACGACCACCACCGGTGACGACAACACGTTTATTTTTCAGCATGGTATGCGTTCCTGTCGCAAGGTTCGTTATAAGCCCGGATGGGGAACCGTCTGGCTACCCGAGACCTTCTCCTGATAGAGATGATCAACGATGTAGTCGGCGGCGTGTTCGGCCCAGATATCGGCAGCGATGTACTGGTGATGCTCGTCCGGCAGGCAGATGGAGAGCATTTGGGTATTCACACCATTGCCCGGATCAAGCGCGACAGCATTCACCTCCGCCGGCAAGTCAGCGTTAAGCGAGCCAATCAGCCCCTCGATGGCGAATTTGCTGGCACAGTAAGGCCCCAGTCCCCACGAAGCCGAGCGCCCCCAACCGGAACTGATCGCGATGAACAGGCCCTGGCGACGGTCGAGCATCGATGGCAAAAAAGCATGCAGGGTATTGACGACCCCCAGCACGTTCACCTCCATCACTCGCGCCCAGTCCTGCAGGTTAATCTCCCACGCCGGCTTACGTTCGCTGATCACCCCGGCGTTGCACACCACGATGTCAACCGGACCGTCGCGCAACACGGCCTCTGCGAATTGCTGCATGTCCTGAGGCTCGGTGACCGAGGCGCAGTACAGCGCAGGATTGCCTTGCACCGCGCCGACAGGCGCGTCAACTGCAAGCTGGCAGCCATGAACCTGGTGGCCGCGTGCGGCCAGCGCATGGCCCAGGGCTTTGCCCAGGCCACGGCTTACGCCGGTGATGGCAATGGTGAGTGGCGCTCTTGCTTTCATTGTAAAAAGTCCTCCTTGACCCTCGAACAGCGTGCGTTGAACTGTGAAACAGGATTATCCGGTTGCAAATCAGGCACCTCTCCCGCCCGGTAATCGGCGGGCCAGTTGGCGCTCAAGGCTGAACGCCCGACCAGTGCATGGCCGCTGACAAAGATAAACGGCACCTTGCAGGTAATCGCAGCCTCGGCATCGGCAATGGCATCCCCCAGAAAGAGCGCCTGCGAAGCATCACACCCATATTGATCGAGCAGAGCACGAATGGCAGCAGTCTTGGAGGTGGGTGAGCCGATCACTCGTACCATGTAGCGATCGATACCGCTCACCCTCAACGCCTGGATAATTTCCTCTTCCTTTCCACCGCTCACCACTGCACATAGCACGTTGCCCTCTGCCAGTTGCGCCAGCAACTGCTGCGCCCCGGCCACCAAGGGTGCAGCGCTGTAATGGGTGCGCAGATAATCTTCATAACGTGAGATGCACGTCGCCAGGAAATGCTCGGCATCGGGGCCGACGGGCGCAATCAGTTGCTGGAAGACCTCAAAATGCCAGAGTCTGGGTCGTCCGAAGTTAAGTCTGAAACTTTCCTTGCAGCGATCGCGCAGCTTCTGCGAGTAATGCGCCAGTGCGTAATCGACCGCCGCCAGCTTCACGCCATTGGAGTCGAGCAACACGCCATCGCAATCGAAAAATACCAACTGCTTACCCACTAACCTATCGCCAAGCGTGACCCTGGTCATACGCGTACTCCGCACTTACCTGTACTGGTTGAGAATGTTCACATCAAACTTGTGCGATCCGGCGTGCCCGGCGATTCTGCCGACGATGTCGATGCGCTGCGCACCGCTTAACGGAGCACCTTCGAACAGTCTCTGTGCATAGGTGGGGTGGATGTTATGCCTGGCCTGACAACGGTAGGTCGGCGAGTACCCCCAGTTCGCTACTTGCCGCAGCGGCTCGATATGTTCGGCCAGAAAGTCTTCGCAGTGCGCCATCGGCTGCTGAGGCTTGAGTAACGCCAGGCTCTCTGTCGCCGCATTACCCGCTCCACGGCCGATGCCGGCAAAGGTACCGTCGACATACCGGGCCCCTGCCTGGACAGCAGCGTGGGTGTTGGCGACGGCCAGACCGTAGTTGTCATGCGCATGAAAGCCAAGCGGCAAGTCTGTCAGCTCGGCAGCGTTGCGAAATAACTGGTGCACCTGCCCCGGCAACATGCGGCCAAAACTGTCGGCAAAATACAGGGCAGCGATCGGTTCCTGGTCCAGGCCGTCGAGCCTATCGGCCAGTTGATCGCTCGATAGCTCGGCGACCTGCATCAGGTTGAGGATCACTGTCAGCTCATTGCCCTCCAAAGCCCGCGCCAATCTCACGCAAGCATCGAACTGGCTGCTCTTGGCCGCAATGCGCAGGATATCGATACGAAATGGCGCGCGGCGAACCGAGGCGAGTATCACGTCGGCCATTGCCTGGGGTGATTGCTCCAGCGCCGGCCCCGCGTCGATCATGACGGCCACTTTGACCTGATGCGGATCAATCAGCAGGCACTGCTGCTCCGTCAGTGACTCGGGCAATGCCTTATAAGACCCGTAATCAGCGCTATGCGAGAACGTATCGAGATTCAGGTAACCCAATTCGACGATGTCCACGCCAGTGGCGAGGCAAGTACCGAAGTACTGCCGAGCCATGGCATCGGAAAACCGCCAATCGGTCTGGAACCCACCATCGCGCAAGGTGCAATCCAGTAACGCGAATGACTGTTTTCGATCGGTCATTTTTGCTGGCCTGCCGTATCGACGCTCCAGTCGTACACCTGCTCCAGGCGCCACCAGTTCAATTCTGTCTGATTGCCGGCAATGCGTTTGAGCAACGGATTATCACCATGCATCTGGTCGTCCCACGCCTGCACTGCCGGATGGAAAGACAAGGCACGGCTGAAGTCACGCAGCGCATCAAACTCATCGTTGGCCTCTACCTGCATGAACAGCGTGCGGGGCGGCAAAAGATAAATCGACATGCGCTGCAAGCCGATTTCCTTGAGCACGCCGTGCTCACCGGCAATTTGTTGCGGCACGTCGCGGTGTAACGTCTTATACAAGGTTACTGCTTCGGCACTGGTCAACTCGATTGAAAAACCAAAACGCTTCATGTGTAACTTCCTTATTACTGGGTCACGAATTCAAGAAGTTGATCATAGACCTTTTCAACTTCGCAAAGTGTTTCCGGGTCCATGGTGAAATCAACCGGCGGACGAATTAATGTATTGCTCATTAAACGACGCCGCTTGAGCAAGTGCTTTGACAACTGCAAGTAACAATCGATACTCGCCATCATATGGCACATTAAATAAGACAACGGATAACCAATAGCCCTGGCGAGTTTTTCATCGCCATTTTGCAGCGCGCGCCATAATGCCACGGTAATTTCGGCGATTTCGGTCGCCGGAATAACGCCTGCCAACCCACGCTTATAAGTATCGACCAACATCATGCCGCCATCGCCTTCGAAGATCCTGGCCTCGCCGCCGGTGGCATCGCGCAACAGCGATACTTTGGGCGCGGTAGGTGCCGACTCCGGTTTGAACTGCACTTTCTGCGCCCCGAACGTCTTGAGCAGACGCGCCTGCACATCAATCGACATTGGACGCTTGGCAAGGGATTTGGCGTGGTGCACCAGCACCGGAACGCTGACGCTCTCGATCACATTGGCGAAGTAGACATACATCTGTTCATCGTCAAGTGCCCACATCGACGGGTGCATCACCAGCAATGCGTCACAACCTGCCTGCTCGGCCTGCCGCGAATACTCAATGGCCTGGGCGATGCTTTCGCCGCCCGTGCTCATGATCGCCACGCCTTTATCGCCCGTTTGCTCGGCGATCAATTCAGCGACGCGAAAACGCTCGGTAGTGGTCAACCGTGATACTTCCGAGATTTGCCCGATTACCACACCGTCACACCCCGTGTGCAGAATGTGTTCGATCTGGAGCCGCAGGGCTGAAGTATCCAGAGAAAGATCGCTGTTGTACGGAAGGATGGCGACCGGAAGGACACCATGAATTGAAGCGTTCGTCATATCTGATATTCCTTATCAAAGTTCGACGTTAACAAACAATAAGCCAGTCAAGAGTCCCACCAGACCAAAACGTTTGCTCACACTATCCAGTAGCGCAAGACCCGCTGCCGCATTACTTGGACGGGCAGTTCTATTTTCACTTCGATCAAATAATTTTCGCTTCAGAGATCATACAAATTTTTCAGAAATCTCTTACAGGACTTTCCTGTCATTCCGAAGTCGCAGCGAAGTTAATGGCCGGCGACTTTATTGTCCAACCGGCATATATTTCAAATTATTACAAATTACGCAAAGCACAGAATATTTTTTTTGCTTCAAAACTATCATTACTGTTTGTTTCATACATGTAACAAAAGTTGTACTCATGCAAGCGCGACAAAACAGAGAAGTACGTGCTTCTTCTTTTTTACGTTTTTTATTGTTGAGTTTTAACTAATGCTCAAAATCATGTTTTTTAGGCAGGCGAGCCGGGTTAATCCCTGGCCTGCGGATACAGCAGGCGTTCGGCCAATTCATCGGCCACTCGAGCGGGGGAGCGCTTTTCAGCCTGGGCATGGGCGTAGATTTCAGTGAGGCGCCTGCCGATGTTGGACAGGTGCGCGGTGATGCTCGACAACTCGGCGCCGCTGTGTTTGAGCGCGACGTAGATCAGCCCGCCGGAATTGATCACGTAGTCGGGCGCGTAGAGGATGCCGCGGCCTTCCAGCTGATCGGCGATGTCCAGGTGGGTCAGCTGTGCGCTGGCGGAGCCGGCCACGGCGGCGCAGCGCAGTTGGCCGACGCTCTGGCGATTGAGCACCGCGCCCAGGCCGCAGGGGGCGAGGATGTCGCACGGGGTGCTGAGCAAGGCGTCGTTGGCGATGGGGTGGGCGCCCAGTTGCTCCATGGCCAGTTGCACCTTGCCGTGGTCAATGTCGCTGACCAGCAGTTCGGCGCCCGCCGCATGCAGTTGTTCGGCCAGGGCGTAACCGACATTGCCCAGGCCCTGCACCGCCACGCGCAGGCCTTCGAGGTTATCACTGCCCAGGCGGGCCATGGCGGTGGTGCGAATGCCGGCAAACACGCCCATGGCCGCATGGGGCGCCGGGTCGCCGGCGGCGCTGGTGCTGGTGACGAAGCGGGTGTGTTGGGCGATGCAATCCATGTCGGCGACCGAAGTGCCGCTGTCGATGGCGGTAATGTAGCGCCCGCCCAGTTGCTCGACACAGCGGCCAAAGGCTTCAAACAGTGCGGCACGACTCTCCACATGGGCAGGGCGCAGGATCACCGCCGTGCCGCCACCCACCGGCAGGCCGGCCAGGGCGGCTTTGTAGCTCATGCCCTGGGCCAGGCGCGCGGCATCGGCCATGGCGGTTTCATCGTCGGGATAGGCCAGGTAGCGGCAGCCGCCCAGGGCAGGGCCCAGGCGGCTGTTGTGGATGGCGATGATCGCCTTCAGCCCGGTCACCGGGTCGACGCTCAGGTGCAGCGATTCCAGGCGGGTGCTGTGCATGAGCGCAAACATCGTCGTGCTCCCGAATCACTTCTGGTAGTGGCCCAAGTATAGGCTTGCGCTGGAAAAGTGCTGGATCGCACTGGAATAAGCCGCCCTAATTCGTGGGTTCTGTGACATAAGCGAGTGGGATATTTCTCAAGACGCTGGACGAAAATTCACAGCAAGGCTAAAACGAGAGCATCCGCCGGAGAATGCAATGAATCCCCGCCAAGCTTTTTTCGCCTGCCTGGAGCGTTCACCCCCTGCGCTGTTCGAAGCCGCGCTGTGGATTGCCGCCGAACACGACCACGCCGTGCAGCCGTTGCTGATCCTGCAGGAACTGGGCCTTTTGCAACAGCAGGTCAGCCTGGGCATGCCGGTGCTGCCGGCCGATGAGCTGGGCCAACCGTTGCTGCGGCGCATGAATGACCTGGGGTTTGCCCAGGATGACTTCACCCCGTTGCGCCCCGCCGCCGCCTTGCTCGATAAGGTGCTGCAGCGCAAGCGCGGGCAGCCCCTGGCCATGGGCCTGATCGCCCTGGAACTGGCGCGGCGCCTGGACATCCCCATGGTCGGGGTGAATTTCCCCGGCCACTTCCTGCTGCGGGTGCCCGGTGCCGATCACCTGCTCGACCCCTGTGGTGGCCGACGTATGTATCCCAACGACTGTCGCGACATGCTGCATCGCCAATATGGCCCGAATCTCAAACTGCAGGCCGAGCACCTGCACACCGCCGAGCCCCGCTCGATCCTGCAGCGGCTGTCACGCAACCTGCGCCAACTTTACCTGGCCAACGACGAACCGCTGGCCGCCCTGGTGGATGCCGAGCGCGTACTGGAACTGGGCAATGCCAGCGCCGCCGATTACCTGGCACGCGCCAGCCTGTATCAGCGCCTGGACTGCCCAAGCGCCGAGCGCTTCGACCTGGAGCACGCGTTGATGCTCAGCGAAGACCCGATCCAGCGCCTGCGCCTGACCGAGCGACTCGGCCATCTGCCACCCAACTCAGTGGTGCATTGACCCAACTCCCACTGTAGGAACGAGCTTGCTCGCGAAAAAAACCAGGACACCCCGTCTAACCAGGATGCCCGCGTTATCGTTAACGTTTTTCGCGAGCAAGCTCGCTCCTACAGCCAGGCAATGGCGTGTTCGGTGTAGTGGGTCCCGGCGAGCGCACCCGGATAATCAGCAACGCTGCAATCACCGCTGGAATCGCGCAGAAAAAGAAGATCTGCTGCACTGGTATATGCATCGCCAGCAACAGGCTGCCGAACAACGGCCCCAGGATTGATCCGAAACGCCCTACCCCCAGCGCCCAGCCTGTGCCGGTGGCGCGTACGTGCGCCGGGTAGAAATTGCTGGCGAACGCATTGAGGGTCAGTTGCCCGCCGATGATGCAGAACCCGGCGGCGAACACGCAGGCCACCAGGTAGCCTGGGTTGTCATGATTCAGGCCCAGCAACACGGTGCACACCGCCGCCGCTGCCAGCACGCCGGAGAGCAGTCGCACCTTGCTTTTCAAGCGATCGGCGAACCAGGCCATGCCAATCGCGCCCAACGTGCCGGCGAACAGGAACATCGAGGTCACCAGATTGGCCTGGTTCAGCGCCAGCCCGCTTTCGAGCAACAGCGAAGGCAGCCAACTGATCATGAAGTACAGCAGGATCAGGCTGACGAAAAAGGTCGCCCAGATCAGCGACGTCGGGCGTGCATAGCCATTGCGAAACAGTTCCAGCACCGTCAGTTGGCTGCCCTGCTCCTGGAGATGCTCGGCTTCGCTGGCCGGCGGCGGTTGCCAGTCGGGCAACATGCGCGCGGTAACTGTGCGCAAACGCAGGTAGGGCGGCGCATCCCGCAGCAAACGCGGCAGGGATTCGGGCAGCAACCACAGCAGGAACGGGAACAGCAGCAACGGCGTCACCCCTCCCGCCAGAAACACCGCCTGCCAACCAAAGCCATCGATGAACCCGGCTGCGACAAAACCACCCGCCGCGCCGCCGAACGAGAAACCACAGGCCGCCAGGGTGACCATGAAGGTGCGCATGCGTGGCGGTGAGTATTCCGACATCAGGGCCATGGCGCTGGGCATCGCGCCGCCCATGCCGATGCCGCAGATAAAGCGGGCAGCCATCAACGAGCTCAATGAATTGGCAAACACCATCAGTACGGTGAGGCTGGCGTAGATCAACACGCAGCCCAGCAGGATGCGTCGCACGCCGAACCGGTCCGCCAGCGGCGTCACCAGCAGCGAGCCTAGAGTCAGGCCAAGCAGATTGGCGCTGAACACCGGCCCGAACGCGGCTTTTTCCAGGCCCCAGTCCCTGGCCAGGGCCGGTACGACATAGCCCAGCACCTGGGCGTCGTAGCCATCGGTCACCAGCAGCAACGCCAGCAATAGAAGGATCAACCACTGGTAGCGCGACACCGGACGGGCGTCGAGTGCCGCGCGAAAGCTGGCAATCTGATTGTGCATCGCAAGGTACCTGTTTTATTTTTATGGGATGACGATGATAAAAGTGGGAGGGGGCTTGCCCCCGATAGCGGTGTGTCAGTTGCAAATTTATTGCTGATACACCGCAATCGGGGGCAAGCCCCCTCCCACATTTGGATCTATGCAGGTTTGAGTGCTAGGGGGTGTCAGGTTGATTGGCGGGGTGGGCCTGCACGAAGGCTGGATGCTGGGTAGCCAACGCCGCCACTCGACCAATACGCGGGTACGCACCCAACGGCACCTTGAAACGTTCGGCGGCATACAACTGGGGAATCAGAAACGCGTCCGCCATGCCCGGCTGCTCGCCAAAACAAAACCCTGTGTCGCCAATCAACTGCTCCACCGCGCCCAGGCCTTGGCTGATCCAATGGCCAATCCACTCCAGCAATTGCTCCTCATCGTGACCCCACTGGCGCAGCAGATTCTGGGTACTGGAGTTATGCAACGGATGGATATCGCAGGCAATGATCGACGCCACCGCGCGTTCATGGGCTCGAACAACCAGGTCTTTGGAAAGCAACGGCGCCTGTGGATAACACTCCTCCAGGTACTCGATGATCGCCTGTGACTGGATCAGCAGCGCCCCCTCGTCAATCCGCAAGGCCGGCACGCGCCCTTGCGGATTGATCGCCAGGTACTCGGGCTGGCGATTGGCGCCGCCGGCCGGCACCAGCAGATTGACCGGCACTGCCGTGAAATCCAGGCCCTTGAGAGCCAGGGCGATGCGCACCCGGTACGACGCGGTAGAACGGTAATACGTATACAGTTCCATGACCCTGCCCTCTCAGCGCGCGGCGACCACGGTACCGCGGCATTCACCGAAACCAATGGAGGCGAAGCCTTCACGATGGCAGCGGGCACGCAGGATGATTTCATCGCCGTCTTCGAGGAACTTACGCACCTCGCCGGATGCCAGCTCAATCGGCTTTTTGCCGCCTTCGGTGATTTCCAGCAGGCTGCCGAACTGCCCCGGCTGCGGGCCCGACAAGGTCCCCGAACCAAACAGGTCGCCAGCCTGCAATTGGCAACCGTTGACGCTGTGGTGCGCCACCATTTGCGCCACGGTCCAATACATATGCTCGGTGTTGCTCAAGGTCAGGCGATGGGCCGGCAGGTTCTGTTCACGCATTGATGCGGTGGTCAGCAGCACTTCCAACTCGATATCGAAGGCGCCGGCCTTCTGGTCGCGAACGTCCAGCAGGTACGGCAGCGGCTGCGGATCGCCGGCGGGACGCGGCGGTTGCGCCTTGCGAAATGGCTCCAGCGCTTCGGCCGTCACCACCCACGGCGAGATGCTGGTGATGAAGCTCTTGGACAGGAACGGCCCGAGCGGCTGGTATTCCCAGGCCTGGATATCCCGCGCCGACCAGTCGTTGAGCAAACAGAAACCGGCAATATGTTCGGCCGCGTCGCCAATGGCAATCGCATCGCCCATGGCATTGCCCTGGCCGATCCAGATACCCAGTTCCAACTCATAGTCCAGGCGCGCGCAGGGGCCGAACGTCGGCTCGGTCTGGCCGGCGGGCAAGGTCTGGCCTTTGGGGCGACGCACCTCGGTGCCCGAGGGGCGAATGGTCGAGGCACGGCCATGGTAACCAATCGGCACGTACTTGTAGTTGGGCAACAGCGGGTTGTCGGGACGGAACAGTTTGCCGACGTTCTGCGCGTGTTCGATACCGACGTAGAAGTCGGTGTAGTCATTGATCCTGGCCGGCAGGTGCATCTGGCAATCGGCGGCACGGTGCAACACCTGCGCTTCACGGGTTTGCAACGTGCTGCCTTCGGCCAGCAATTCCAGCAGGCGCTCGCGCAGGGCCACGCGGGGGCCGCGGCCGAGTTCGAAAAAGGCGTTCAGTTGGCCACCGGCGGTGGCTTCTACCGCTCGCCGGGCGTCACCGTCGAACTGGTCCAGTGCCGCGTGCAGGTCGAGAACCGCGTCGCCGATCGCCACGCCACTGCGCGGCGCCGAGCCATTGATGCTGAACACCCCCAGCGGCAGGTTTTGCAGGGGAAAGTCCGCGTGACCGTTGGCCGAGGCCACCCAGCTGCGGGTCTGCGTTGGTTGAGTCATGGGCTATCTCCGATTCGGGTTGAAGGTGGCGGGCAGCGCGGCCCAGCACGCGTCGTAAGAAGGCTGCAACTGCGGGCATTGCAAGGCGAACTGGGTGGGCCTAAGCACCTGGCTGGTCTCGAACATGAAAGCCATGGTGTTATCGATCTTGTGCGGTGCCAGCTCGGCATTGATCGCCCGTGTGCAGGTTTCGCCATCCGGGCCATGGGCGCTCATGCAGCTGTGCAGCGACGCGCCACCGGGCAGGAAGCCCTCGGCCTTGGCGTCGTAGGCGCCCTGGATCAGGCCCATGTATTCGTTCATCAGGTTGCGGTGGAACCACGGCGGCCGGAAGGTGTTCTCGGCCACCATCCAGCGCGGCGGGAAGATCACGAAGTCGAGGTTGGCCAGGCCATGCACGCTGGTGGGCGAGGTCAGCACGGTGAAGATCGACGGGTCCGGGTGATCGAAGCTCACCGTGCCGAGGGTATTGAAGCGGCGCAGGTCGTATTTGTATGGCACGTTGTTGCCGTGCCAGGCGACCACGTTGAGCGGCGAATGGTCGAGCTCGCAGGCCCACAGCTCGCCGAGGAATTTCTGCACCAGGGTGGTCGGTTGCTTGAGGTCTTCGTAGTGCGCGACCGGCGTCAGGAAGTCGCGCGGGTTGGCCAGGCCGTTGCTGCCGATCGGGCCAAGGTCCGGCAGGCGCAGCGGCGCGCCGTGGTTTTCGGCGACGTAGCCGCGTGCCTGGGCGTCGAGCAGTTCGACGCGAAATTTGAGACCGCGTGGCAACACCACAATTTCCAGCGGCTCGACTTCCAGCACGCCCAACTCAGTGGCAATACGCAACCGGCCCTGTTCGGGCACGATCAACCATTCGCCGTCGGCATTGAAAAACACCCGCTCCATCGACCGATTGGCGCGGTAGTGGTAAATGCTGATCCCTGAGGGTTTTTCCGACCCGGCGTTGGCCACCATCCCTGCGAGCCCGTCGATAAAGTCGGTCGGCTCACCTGGCACTTCCAACGGGTTCCAGCGCAACCGGTTGGGCGTCACAGCGCCCAGGGGCCCGCCGGCCAATTGCCGCTCCAGCTTGATAAAGGCCGGGTGGTTGGCCGACGGCTGGATGCGGTACAGCCAGGTACGCCGCGCTTCGCTGCGCGCCATGGTGAACGCGGTGCCGGAGAACAGTTCGGTGTACAGCCCGTAGGGCGCTTTCTGCGGCGAGTTCTGGCCAACGGGCAGTGCGCCAGGCAAGGCTTCGCTGGCAAATTCGTTGCCAAAGCCCGACAGGTATTCGAGGTTCATGGAGCGTCCTCTGGGTCAGTTGTTTTTATCGTAATCCAGTTACGCATAACGTAATTTGATCGCCGGGGAGCGTCAAGCTATAAAGACGCCCACTTATCTTTCGGATTCTCGCTCTCCCATGGAAAAGCCCCGCGACACCGGTAAACAGAAAGTCCGCTCGGCCGAGGTGGGCACCGATATCCTCAAGGCACTGGCACAACTGTCGCCGTCCACGTCATTGTCGCGCCTGGCCGACCATGTGCAGATGCCGGCGAGCAAGGTGCACCGCTACTTGCAGGCGCTGATCGCATCGGGCTTTGCCGAACAGAACCCCGCCACCAACCACTATGGCCTGGGCCGCGAAGCGTTGCGCGTGGGTCTGGCGGCGCTGGGCAGCATGGATGTGCTGAAGGTCGGTGCACTGCCGCTGGCGGAACTGCGCGATGAGTTGAATGAAACCTGCTTTCTGGCGGTGTGGGGCAACCAGGGGGCAACCGTGGTGCAGATCGAGCCGGCGGTGCGCGCCGTCACGGTGGTGACGCAGTTGGGGTCGGTATTGCCGCTCTTGAGCTCGTCCACCGGGCTGGTGTTCAGCGCCTACCTGCCGTCGCGGGAGACCGTGGACTTGCGTGAGCGCGAGATCCAGGCCGGCACCGCCCACGCCTTGGCAGACGATGCGGCCTACGCCACCCTGCGCGAACAGATCCGCAGCCGTGGCCTGCACTTTGTGCATGGTTTGCTGATGCCCGGGGTGGATGCGTTATCAGCGCCCGTGTTCAACGCGACCGGGCACGTGGCGGCGGTCATGACCGTTGTCGGTCCCACCTCGCTGTTCCACGCCGATGAAGACGGCCCGGCGGCGCAGCATTTGCTGGCGGCGACCCGGGCCGTGAGTTGGCGCATGGGCTATCAGCCCTGAATCAATCGTCCCAGCGCGACAGCGCCACTGCCACACGATCTTCCAGCGTCTTGACCTGCGCGCCGGCCACCACGTAGTTGTTGCTCAGCATCGAGAACACCAACCTGCGCCCGTGGGCGTCGGTCACGTAGCCGCTCAATGACGAAACACCGGTCATGGAGCCGGTCTTGGCGTGCAGGTTGTTTTCGGCCGGGGTGCCGCGCAGGCGATAGCCGAGGCTGCCACCGGTCATGCGGTCGGTGTTGCCGGCAATCGGCAGTGCGTCGTACCAGGCGGTGAACCACGGCTGTTTGCCGGCGGCCAGCAGCAGGTCGGTGAAGGTTTGCGACGACACCAGGTTGCGCCGCGACAGGCCGGAGCCGTCGACCTGGCTGAACGTGGCGGTGTCCAGCCCCTGGCGTTTGAGAAAGCCGGCCACGGCAACTGCGCCCGCCGCCGCCGTGCCGCTGTTGGCGGTCTGGCGCCCCATGGCCTTGAGCAAGGCTTCGGACATGCTGTTGTTCGAGAGTTTGAGCAGCGGCACGATTAACGCCTGCAACGGCGCCGATTGGTGCTCGGCCAGCATCGTCACCGCCGCCGGACTCGCCCCGCCCATTACGCGACGCCCCTGCACCGTAATGCCCTGTTGCGCCAAGGCCTGTTCAAACAGATTGGCCACCAGTTGCGTCGGCTCCCAGACGCTGATCAGCTGCTGATTCTGCCGTCCCGCTGCCACCGCGCCGCTGAGCCGCAACAGGTTGGTGCCATGCCGGCGATTGATCCCATAGCTGTTGCCCGGCCCACTGACGGCGCGATTGCTCAATTGCAGGTAGTCGGTGGGCGGATAGATATCGACACTCACGGGCTGGCCAACCCGCACCGGCGCCCTGGCGGTGACCAACACGCTGCCGGCATCGAAATCCGTATTGGGCGACACCGTCAGCGCGGAAATCTGCGCGCCGTAGTAGGTAGTTTCATCATCATGGGACCAGTCCACACCCAAGCGCTCAGCATCGAACCAGGTGTCGTCGAACACCAGGTCGCCCTGCACCTGACGCACGCCCTGGCTGGCCAATTGCGCCGCCAGCGCCTGATAGTCGGCGTACTGCAGGGTCGGATCGCCCAGGCCGCGCAAATATAGGTTGCCGGTAAGACGATCGCCCTGGCGGGTGCCATCGCTCAACAGTTGCGTGGCGAAGCGGTAGTTCGGGCCCAGCACATCCATGGCTGCGGCGGTGGTCAGCAGTTTGAGGTTGGAGGCGGGCACCAACCGTGTACGGGGGTTGTGCTGATAGAGCGTGCTGCCAGTGCGGGCGTCGCGCACCATCAGCGAGACGGTGGCGCCTTGCAGCGCCGGGTCGCTCAACAGCTTATCCAGGGTTGCCGGAGTGGAGGTCGGGGAAACGCTGGCGCAGCCGCCCAGTAAAAAGCTCAAGCCGACCAGCAGGGTGCTGGTGTGTAACCATTTTGCGAAATGCATCAGTCGCGTTTTCCATAAGCATCGAATGTCGGCAACGCTAACAGCTCAGGTGCCAATGTGGGAGGGGGCTTGCCCCCGATGGCCATAGGTATCTACACAATTTTGGTGCGACACCGCACCTGTGGCGAGGGAGCTAACACGTATCTACCTGACGCTCCGAGGTCCAAATGTGGGAGGGGCGGTGCGACGATTCGACTTGCCCCCGATGGGGGCCTCTGGGCTTGCCGGGATGTTGGATTGGACCGAGTACATATCCGTTTCTGCGGTAACGGCTGCTATGGGTTCCGCTTTTACAGCGGCTCACTTTTGAAAAGCGCAAAA
>NZ_CVTN01000065.1:45722-169984 GCF_900004915.1 Pseudomonas sp. 31 R 17 | reverse complement strand
ATTCAAGCCTGCGTTCGGCCAGCGTGGTTTAACGGGGCGCCTGAGATCAAGATCAAGAGCGACTCGCTTCGCATCGTGGTTACGGTTGGGCGCTACAGAGTTGTGTAGATACCTATGCCCCCTCCCACACAAAGCGAACCGCAGTCAGAAAGTCAGGGTGCTGGACACTGACACCTGTCGTGCATCGCCGATGGATACAAACTGCGTGTTCACCGACGAGGTGTAGTAGGTACGGTCAAACAGGTTCTTCACATTGAGCTGGAACTTGACCTTCTGCCCCTCGAGTCGTGTGTCGTAGCTGGCGAACACATCGGCCACGGTATAGCTCGGCAGTTCAAAGCTGTTGGCCGCATCCCCTGCCCGCTCACCGACATAACGCGCTCCGGCGCCGACGCGCAGTTGATCACCGCCCAGGATGCTGCCGAAGTCGTACACCGCCGACAGCGAGCCGGTGTTTTTCGCCACGTTCTGCAGGCGATTGCCTTTGAGGCTCGGGTCTTCGGTGACCTCGGCATCGGTGTAGGCGTAACTGCCGATCAGGCTCCACTGGTCGGTCAACTGGCCGCTGGCATCCACTTCCAGCCCACGGGAGCGCACCTTGCCCGCCACGCTGTAGACCGAGGTCAAACCGTCGCCCACCTGCACCAGCACATTGCGCTTATCAATGGTGAACAACGCCGCGCTCGCGGTGATGCGCCCCGGCAGGTCGAACTTGGTACCCAGCTCCCACGCTTTGGACTCTTCCGGGTCGAGGCTGCCATCCAGTACGGTCTTGTTGGCCAGCGGCGCAATGGTGGAGTTGGGTTTGAACGACTCGGTATAACTGCCATAGAACGACAGCTCATCGGTGTAGCGATACACCAGCCCGGCGCGCGGCACCCATTTCTGGCCGTTGCCATCGGTGTTGGCGGTGAACGGCACGCCTTTGCCGGCGTATTGGTCGTACATCTGGTAGCGTGCGCCGCCGACCAGGATCCACTGATCGTTCAGGTGAATGGCGTCCTGGAAGAACAACGAGTCGCTGCGCAGCAGGTCGGTCTGATTGCTGTCCGGCGCGCTGACTTTGGAGCCTGCCACTTCGTTGCCGTATACCGGGTTGTTGTAGTTGAAAACGCCACGCGGTGTCTGGCGGATCAGGTCGGCGCGGTAGATTTTGCGGTATTCGTCATCCAGGCCGAACACCAGGTCATGCTGCATACCCGCCACATTCACCTTGCCTTCCAGGCTGGCGGTGGCGAAGCGGTCGGTGGTCAGCGCGCCCTGGGTGCCGTCCATGCTGCGGGTCAGGGTGCCGTTGGTGTTGACCTTGACCACGCGTACCTGGCTGGCGTCGTAGGTTTCGCGGTTCCAGCTGTAGCCAAAATGGGCTTTCCAGTCGTCGTTCAAATCATGATCGACGCTGAGGCGGTACAGGTCGGAGCGGCCCTCCATGTTGTTGAACGGCTCATCCAGACGGCGGGTGGCGGGGATGTTCAGCGGATGGTTGGTCCTGGGATCGATGGCGGTGCCACGGTCGAACGGCGAAAGAAATTCGCGGTGCTCATAGGCCAACACCACTTGGGTGGTGTCGCCGTACCATGCCAGCGAGGGCGCCACCAAGGTCTCGCGGTGGGTACCGTAGTTGCGCCAGTAGTCTTCATCTTGATGGTCGACGATCAGGCGATAGGCCAGGCCGCTGTCACCCACGGGGCCGGTGGTGTCCAGGCTGCCGCCGCTGCCGTTCTTGCCGCTGCCGAACGTCGAGCCGCGCGCGGTCAGGGCGGTGGACTGCACCAGCTCGGGCTTTTTGCTGACGATATTGACCACGCCGCCGGGGTCCTGGATGCCATACAGCAACGACGACGGGCCCTTGAGCACTTCGACACGCTCGGCCGTCGCATTCAAGGCACGGCCCTGCACCACCGGCATGCCGTCCTTCATGATCGAGCCGTTACGGTTGTCGCCAAAACCGCGCAGCATCACCGCGTCCTGGGTACTGCCGAGGGTATTGGACTGGGTGATACCGCTGATATTGCCCAGCGCATCATCCAGATTGCGCGGTTGTTGATCGCGCAGCACTTGAGCCGGGACCACGTTGACGGTCTGCGGGGTCTCCAGCAGCAGGCCACGGGAGCGCATCACCGAGCTGGTCGGCGGCGGCTGGTAACTGGTGCTGTCCTGGGCGAGGTTGGCGCCGCTGATGGTGGTAGCGCCGAGATTGACCGCGCCATCGGTTGGCACAGGTTCCAGGGCCAGGGTGCGGGCGTCGATCCGGCGGAAGGTGAAGCCTGATTGACCCAGCAGGCGTTGCAGGGCCTGGGTCGCGCTCATTTGCCCGCTGAGCGCCGGGGCGTTGAAACCGTAGGGCGCTTCATCGGTATAGATCACGCTGATGCCGGTCACCCGGCTGAAATCACTCAGGGCCTGAGGCAGCGGTTTGGCTACCAGGTCAAAATTGAACCGGGCGCTTTGTTGCTCCTGCTCCTGCGCCTGCGCCTGCGCCACCGCCAGGGGCAGCAAGGCCACCCCCGACACCATCAGTACCGAGGCTCCCAGCCACTGTTTGACCCAACCGCCCGCCGTCGACTTCATGCTGTGAGAACCCGTGTAGAAAACGCTGTTAATGCGAATTGATCGCAGTTTCATGCACTACACGGATGGGCCGCAGGTTTACCTCACATCAGTGAGTAATTATTTTTTTGTTATTGCGCCTGGATGCGAAACCCCCACCGAGGGAAATGCACGTGCACGGTGCCGCCACGTTCATCAGTACGACGCAGAATCAGTTCTTCGCGCCCGGCAAACAGCAACTCACCGGCCACGGGGTCGACGCCATAGTCGATGGCCGCGATGGTCACCTGCTGTCCCGCCCTGAAGCCGTTCAAGTCCTCGAACGCCTCATCCGGCAGCGGTGCCGGGGTGGCATCGCGGGCGATCTTCAAGGCCTGCTCTGCGGTCATCGGACTGGCGGTGCCGTCGCCAACACTCAACACGCGTTCAAGCCAAGCCAACACGGCCGGATAAGCATCCACAAACGGCGCGGTGACCGGCGTGGCTTTCAGGAACCACAGTGAGTGGGCCAGGGCAAAGTCGGCAATCGAAGGCGCGCCGAACAGGAAATCGCCGGATTCGCGTTGTAGCTGTTGCTCCAGCCGCGTCATGATCGCCGGCCACTGATGCTTGGCCAACTCCGCCGGGAGCTTGCTGGCCGTGCCGCCACTGAACAGCGCGGCACGGTCGGCGATGAAGGCCTTGATGGCTTCGGGTGGTAATTTTCCGAAACGCACCGCCACCGACTCCGGCTGGAACACCAGGCTCACGGCGTGGGCGAACACGACGCTGTCAGCCCAGGCAGCGAATGCCTGGGTGATCATTTCCTGGCCCGGCGGAAACAGCGCAGGCGCAGCCTTTTCCTGCTCCAGACGACGCGCGATCAGCGCCGTGTCGCAATAGATATCCGCCCCCACCTGCAGCACCGGGGTTTTCCGATAGCCGCCGGTCAAGGCCGTCAGGTCGGGCTTGGGCATCACCGGCGAAATGTGTACGGAATGCCAGGAGAGCCCCTTGAAGCCGAGTAAAAGTCGAGCTTTTTGCGCAAAGGGTGAGGTTGGATAATGATGCAGGATGAGCTCGGACATACGAGGCTCCGGATGGCGAATGAACCAGCAGATTACCGCGCAAAAGGTCCCGACGGTGTAATGGGAACCTATCAGTCAGCGTGATGAGCCACTCGCCGCCAGGCACTCCTTGGCGCTCTTCTTCAGTTTCTTGATCAAGCGCTCCTGGCGCAACGCATCACTTTTGCTCGCGCATTGCTCGGTGTACACCAGCGCTATGGCCGGGCTGGACAGGAAAAACCGCGCCCCCTTGCCGCTCTGGTGCGAGGCAAACCGGCGCACCGGGTCGTTGCTGATACCGCAATACAGCGCGCCATTGGCGGCGCGCACCAGGTAGACGTACCAGGGCTTGGGTTCAGGCGTGCTCACGGATGGATTCGGCAAGGCAAAGGGGCGCCCAGTTTATCAACGACTGGCCTGGAATGCCTTCAAGCCTTTGTTCGCCTGGGCGCGCACAGCGTTTCGCACCAGCGGTGTCCACCCCAGCAGCAGGCCCTTGGTGCCCAACGCCTGGCGCGACCAGCGCCACAGGTCGAACTGATCATGGTGCTCGCAGATCTTGCCCTCGCGAAAGACGAAGCGCGCCTGGATATCGTTGACCACGGTATTGCCGGTCGCGCTGAACAAATAGGTGGCCACCCAGTGTGCACTGCCGGTGCGTTCATCACTGTTTACCTGGTCGAAGGTCAAGGAAAAATCCTTGGCCCGCGTGGTGAGCATGCGCCACATATCCCCCGCGTCACGGCCGCGCAGTTCACCAAAGGCCGGGTCGCTGAACACCACGTCATCGCTGTAGCAGGCGATCATGGCTTCGGCATCCAGACGCTGGAAGGCGCCGTAGAATCGGCTGATCAGGGCGTTGTGGGCATCACTCATGGGCAGGCTCCGCAGGGGTCGAAAGAGTAGGCGCACGATAAGCTGCCCACGCCGCCCTGGCTACTCTCATTCGCCAGGCAAATGGGCGGGCTACGGCGCTATGCCGGTACTGCGGGCGTAGGCGAACAAGTCAACGTCGGTGGAAATACTCAAGCGCTGCATGGCCGTGCTCTTCTGCTTGCTGATCGTGGAGACGCTGCGGTTGACCTGGGCTGCGATCTGGCTGACGGTCATGCCGCTTGCCAACATGCGCACCACCTCGCGCTCCTTGCCCGATAGCTGGGGTTCCTGGGACTGGTCACCGGTGCCGGCCTCCACCATCTGCATGCGCAGGCATTCGCTGACGAAGGTCTGTCCGGCCTGTATGGCCTTGATCGCCAGGGGCAACTCCTTGGCCGAGGCGCTTTTGGCGACCACCGCCCTCGCGCCATGGGCAAAGGCGGCGCGCAAGGTGGCGACATTGGCGAACATCGTCACCAGAATCACCGGCAACTGCGGATATTGACGATGCAGCAGGCCCAACAGGCAATAACCATCAGCCTGCTGGCCGCCGGGCATGGCGAAGTCGGTGACCAGTACGTCGCACGGTGTATGACCCAGCACGCCTAGCAGTTGATCGGGGCCGTCGGCTTCACCGACCACCTTGCACTTGCCATTCGCCTCGATCACGACTTTTTGCCCGACTCGGACAATGGGGTGATCGTCAGCAATAATTACTCTAAGCATAGGCACCCACGAATGATGGCAACTTGAATCCGCGCAAAATACCTCTGCCTGCGATCATCAACAACTGCTAACAAAGAGCCGCTTGCGGCCTAACCCAATGTTCAGTAGCGGCCACTTTTTGGACTACAACACAATAGGAAAGCGCCTACAGTCAAAACCAGATAGCTATAGAGATGAATGCTCAGCACCAGCATTCTTCAAATATCGGACAGGTAATCGAGATAGGTGCACAGCTGTGCCTCGAACCCTTCCAACTGCGCGTGATGCGCAGCGACGCCATCGCACAGGACCTGCCTGATCACACTCACGGCGCTGGTTTCCAGGCCCGCGCCCCCCAGAAACACCAGGCTGCCGATCAACCGATGCAAGTGCTCGGCGGTCAGTGATGCGTTCAACGTCGCACGCGCATGGCGTAACACACGCAGGTCCTCCCAAGCCTCCACCAGCAGGCTTTCCAGCAATTGGTCGACAATGACGTCGCTGCCAAACGTGGCGACCAGCGAAGCACGGGTTGGCCAATTGATAATCGGCATCGCGGCTTCTTTTCCGGCGCGCGGGCTTTCATCGCCCGGCAACCAGCGCACCAGTACAGCATGCAATTGTTCAAGCGTCAGCGGCTTGACCAGCCAGGCATCCATGCCGGCCTTGCGGCAACGTTGCGGGCTGTCGTTTTGCAGATTGGCGGTCAAGGCGATGATCGGCACTCGCTTCAACCTGTTTTCGCGCTCGTGTCGGCGAATGGCGCGGGCCATGCTGTAACCGTCCATGAGGGGCATCCGGCAATCGCTGATGACCAGGTCGAAGGGCCTATGGGTAAAGGCGTCCAACCCCATGAGGCCATTGGCGGCAAGCTGATGGCCGAGGCTGAGTTTTTGCAGCAGCCAACCCAATAACAGGCGATAGGCCGAATGATCCTCCACCACCAGCACATTCAGGTGCTGCCAATGAGGCCGGGGGGAAAAAGGCGGTTTGACTGTCTGGCTCGCTCCTGCGGTTGAACCTCCTGGCGAGCCCATCAGTACCTCTTCGTGGTGGTTAATCGGGCAGCCGTTTGCGGCATTGGCGCAGTCGCCAGGGCGAGCTGTCACGCAGCAGCGCCAGACATACTCTTTCGAAGGTTATCGACACAGAACCTATAACCTTTCAAATCCATTCGAGCCCATACAACAACTACGAAAAGCACCGTGAAACAGCCTTCAAAACAGCGTGCCGGCCACGCCTGGCCAATGTCGTATTAGTTGTATTTCCCCCTCGCAGCCCCCTCGCTAAATTGTGCCCACCCCAAAAAGAGGGAAGGTTTGCCACTCCCCGGCAACCGCAAAAAACTTCGAAACCGCCGCCAAGCCACCCCCTCGCTCACTCAGGAACGGGCGTTGACCTGCACGCGTTTCAATCTGCCGGACTGCAATGGAATGAGTTGAAATGAAGCCCCTGTATCCCTGTTGAGCAGTGCCCTGCTGCTCGCCATGACCTCCTCGGTGTTCGCCGCCAGCAGCGTCGACCTGACCGTCAAAGGGCTGATCACACCCAGTGCCTGTACACCCAGCCTGCCAGGTGACGTGGACTTCGGGAAAATCGCCGCAAAAGACCTGAACCTCGACAAAACCACCACGCTTGAGCGCAAGACCTTGCAGTTGAGCGTCAACTGCGATGCGGCGACGCTGTTCGCCATTCGCCCCATCGACAACCGGGTCGGCTCCGCTATCTACGTTAGCTCCTTCGGGCTGGGCATGATCAACGAAAACCAGAAGCTGGGCAGGTATCAATTGACGTTCAGCAACCCCGTCGTCGAGACCCCCTCTACGCTCCTGGCCAGGTACAACGGCGAGGAACGCTGGGAGCAGTTGATGCCTGAAGATGGCATCGCCCCCAACGACCTGGTGGCACTGGGCAGTCGTGGCGACAGTGGTTGGGCGCCGCACCCGATCAAGGACGCGATCCTGGACGTCACGCTCTACACAGCGATTGCCCCGGCGAGAGACCTGACCTTGAGCGACGAAGTGGCGATCGACGGTTCCGCGACCTTTGAAGTCAAGTACCTGTAAATGGACGCTTCCACCATGAAAACCTCCCTGTGCCTGTTGAGCGCTGCCCTGCTGCTCGCCATGACCGCCTCGGTGTCTGCCGCCAGCAGCGTCGACCTGAGCGTCAAAGGGCTGATCACGCCCAGCGCCTGCACCCCCACGCTGGCCCAGGGCGGCGTTGCCGACTACGGAAAGATCGCCGCCAGGGATCTTCGCGAAAACCAGTCCACCCCCCTGCCGGCCACCACCCTGCAACTGAACCTGAGCTGCGAGGCGGCAACGCTGTTTGCACTCGACGGGGTGGACAATCGCGCCGGCTCCTCGAACAGCCCCGACGACTACTCCTATGGCCTTGGGGTTATCAACGACACGGAGCGGGTGGGCAATTTTGTCATCATCGTCAGGGATTACCTCGCAGACGGCCTGCCCGTGAGCAAGCTGGTCTCGATAGACAATGGCACTACCTGGAACGAGAACAGTGAGGACGCCATCTGGATGCGCGGCCGACTCACCGCCTTCGGTAACAACGCCAATGGAAACTGGGCGCCCATCGCGATCAAGACGCTGAACAGCAACCTGGTGGTACACCCCTTCATCGCCGCGTCCAGTGAGCTGACCCTGACCCGGGAACAACCGATCGACGGCTCCGCCACCCTGGAAGTGGTGTACCTCTAACCCTTCATCTTCGTACTAAGGAAGGTTCAAACGATGACTTACCTGAGCGCTGTTCCCTTGGCCGTCCTCTTGTTGGGCGCCTCATCTTTCACGCTGGCAGGCAGCAGCCAGGACCTCACGGTCAAGGGCATCATCACCCCGAGTGCCTGCGCGCCCATGGTCTCCGGTGATGGCACGGTTGACTTCGGCAAGGTATCCGTCAGAGACCTCAACCCCGACACCTACACCGACCTGCCCAGAGAAACCATGCTGCTGAGCGTGCGTTGTGAGGGGCCGACCTTTTTTACCCTGAACACCATCGACAACCGCGCCGGCACCACCGCCAGCCACTTCGCCTGGCATGGCCTGGGCGTGACAGCCAACGATGAAAAAGTCGGCGATGCCGGGCTCGGCCTGTACAGGCCAGTGGCCGATGGCGTGCCGGTACGCACCATCACCTCAAGGGATGGCGGCGTGACCTGGATGCCCTCGGTGATGCTCAGCCATACCTTGCTGACGGCGGTCGCCGACAACGACGGCCTGGCGCCGATCGCAGTCCAGGCGCTGGACGCCGAAATACGCCTGATCACGCACATCGCCCCTGCCAGCAGCCTGACGCTGACCGACGAAGTGCCCATCGACGGCCACGCCACTGTGCAAGTCAATTACCTCTAAGGAGCTCCCCCGATGAAAACCCGATTGACCACCCTGGCCGCCAGCGTGCTGCTGCTCAACTCGGCCACCGCCTTCGCCGCGTCCAGCGTGGACCTGACCGTCAAGGGCCTGATCGTGCCCAGCGCCTGTACGCCGACCCTGTCCGGTGGTGGCGTGATCGACCATGGCAAGGTCTCGGCCAAAGATCTGAACCCGGACAGGTCCACATCAATTGGCTTTCACACCCTGTCACTGACCGTCAATTGTGATGCTCCCATCCAATTTGCCCTGCACCCCATCGATAACCGTGCAGCGTCAGGCATCTCGACGAGCTTTGGCTTGGGCTTTATCAACGACACCCAGAAGCTGGGCCATTTCAGCCTCACATTGCGTAACCCGGTGGCTGACGACGGCGTAGCCGTACAGACAATCGCATCGATTGACCAAGGTAATACTTGGTACAGCGATTATTCCTGGGAGCCGAGTATGTATATGTCGGTAGCCTCGATGGATGACGACACCCAGCCACTGCCGGTCAAGGATTTGCGCATCGATCTGCAAGTCAACACGCTCATCAACCGTACCGATGGCCTGGATCTCAGCAATGAGGTAACCATCGACGGTTCCGCCACCATTGAAGTGAAGTACCTGTAACCCATGGCTGCCCATCCCTTGAATTCCGGCAGGCATGGGCGGCGCCTGGTTTTGCTCATGCACGCCGCATGGATGTGCACCTTGTCGAGCGTGATTGGCCTGGCGGCGATAACCCAAGCCCATGGGGCCTCGGCCGTCGACCTCACAGTCACCGGCCGAGTAACCCCGGATGCCTGCCATGTCGAGCTGACCCATGACGGCACCGTCGATCACGGCAAGATTGCTTCCCACAGCCTCAAGGACGACGAGTTCACCGTGCTGCCGATCCAGATGCTCGAACTGCGCGTGCAGTGCGCCAGGCCCATGCTGTTTGCGCTGGTGGGCATCGATAATCGCGCCGACTCTTCGTCGGCTCCCGATTATTTCTACGGGCTGGGCAGGAACATCCACGTCCCGCAAGAGCGCCTGGGCTCTGTGGCTTTGGCCTATCGCAACGCGGTGGGCGACGCGCAGCCCATGCAGGTATTGGCCTCCGCCGACAACGGCGAAACCTGGTCGCAGGAGCCCAATGCCTACCCCGGTATCCATATGGCCTTTGCACCGACGGGTGACCGTCAACCCGACTTCATCAGCCAGTTGATCGTCCAGCTTCAAGTGAGCACCGCCATCAACTTCTCGCGTTACCTGACCCTGGACCAGGAAGTCCCGCTCGACGGAGCCATCGTTCTGGACCTGCGCTACCTCTGATCGATCCTCTTTTCGGCCTAATGGAAACCCGTCATGACGACGACATTCTCAAACACCGCTGTGGGCCTCCTTGCCTTGTTCCTTGTGCTCGGCAATCAGGTAAAAGCCGACGGCATGGTCCCGGACACCTCCGTGGTGATCGTGCATGAAGAAGACGGCGAAGCATCCGTGTCGGTGACCAACACCGACAGCCAGCTCGCCCTGCTGCATGTCACCTTGCAGGACATTGCCGAGGACACCGAACCACTGCTGGTGGTGACACCGCCGCTGTCACGGGTCGAAGCGTCCAAATCCCAACTGGTGCGTTTCATTTTGCAAAACCAGCAGCCATTGCTCACACAACGGCTTAAACGCGTGGTGTTCGAAGGCATGCCCCAGGGCCGCGCAGCCACCGCCGCCGGGCATGCCCGCGTGGGCGTGACCGTGCGCCAGAACCTGCCGGTGATCGTACACCCCAAGGGCCTGGCCCCCAACCGTACACCCTGGACCGATCTGACCTGGACACTGCGCGACGGCCAGTTGCAAGTGCGCAACGACACGCCGTATGTGGT
This sequence comes from Pseudomonas sp. 31 R 17, assembly GCF_900004915.1. Taxonomy (NCBI): domain Bacteria; kingdom Pseudomonadati; phylum Pseudomonadota; class Gammaproteobacteria; order Pseudomonadales; family Pseudomonadaceae; genus Pseudomonas; species Pseudomonas sp. 31 R 17. The sequence continues at coordinate 159,562 of NZ_CVTN01000065.1, read as the reverse complement.
GCGGCTGGCGCAGGAGCTGCGACTGCTGCCCGGCGACGGCAGGGCCATGCTGCCGCGCACCTACGTGCTGCCGGGGGAAGCCTTGAGCGTACCGGCCAGTGGTGACCAGGCCCATACGGTAAGGCTGCAACCGGCCACCGTGTACGGGTTTGCGGTCAAGGCCTACGACGCACCGATCAGTTTCTGACGGAACATCCAGGCGGCATAACCTGCCGCCGCCTGAGTAACGCAGTGACCGCTCATTGAGCGGCACCCGAACGCCTGACCACAAGTCCCCGGCGTTCACCACTCGAGTACCTTGCGTGAAAACAGTATTGAGTTACCGTGACGGCGAAGCCGTGCCCGATCCCTCTGCCGGCGCCGCCCTGCCGCTGGTGTTGCTGCTGTGTGCGCTGCTACCGGCCAGGGTCTGCGCCGAGGATTCCAGCCCGTCCGGCTTCGATGCACAGACCTTGCATCAACGTGGCATCGATCCGCAGTTGGCCAGCCTGTTGCTGGCCGCACCGCGCTACGCGGCCGGGCAACATACCGTCAATCTGCGCGTCAACGGTCAACCCCGTGGCCGCTTGGCGGTGAATTTCGATCAGCAGGGCAATCTGTGCTTTGACCGCACCTTGCTGGACGGCGCCCAGCTGATGCGTGCCGATGAGGCGGCCGGGTGCGAGGATTTCCTTGTTCGCTACCCGCAAACCCTGGTGGAGCCGGACCCGGCAACGCTGACGGTGTCGCTGGTGGTGCCCACCCAAGCGCTGCGCACCGAACAGCAGGATATCTCCGGCTTCGAAACCGGTGGATTTGCCGGGCTGCTCAACTACGACCTCAGCGGCTTCTACAATCGCTTCGGTGATGACGCCAGTCGCTTTGGCTCGGCCAATACCGAGGTGGGCTTCAATGCCGGCGACTGGATCGTGCGCAGTCGCCAGGTGCAGACCTGGCAGGATGGCCTGTCACGCAGCACCCACCTGGAAGCCTATGCCCAGCGCACCTTCGCCAGCCACCAGGCGGTACTCCAGGCCGGGCAGATCAACCTGTACAACCCGGTGCTGTCCGGCGCGCAGATCACCGGCGTGCAGGTGCTCACCGAACACGCCCTTCAAGAACAGGGCCAGGGCGCGCAGATCCAGGGCATCGCCAACAGCCCGGCCCAGGTGGAGGTGCGCCAGAACGGCGCGTTGATTCATTCCACCGTCGTGCCCGCCGGGCCCTTTACCCTCACCGATGTGCGTCGCTTGAACACGCGCTCGGACGTCGAAGTCACGGTCAAGGAAAGCATCGGCGGCGAGCGGCGCTTTACCGTGCCGGCGGCGATGCTCGGGCTCGGGCTGCCGGCGCCGGGTTACTCCGTGGCGGCGGGCCGGGTGCGCAATGTGGGCGATGCCGAAGGCGATGATCCGTGGGTAATCAGTGGCGGCTGGACCGGCGCCCTGCACCCGCAGTTGACCCTGGGCACGGGCGTGCTGGCGGCCAGTGAATACCGCTCGATGGGCGCCACCCTGGGCGTGTTGCCGTGGCTGGAGAGTCAGCTTCAGTTGTCCACTCAACTGTCCAATACCCAGGCCCGGGAAAAGGTGTCCGGCATACATACCGATGTTTCCTGGTCCCAGCGCCTGGGCGAGCGATGGTCGATCAGCGCGGCCAATTCCTGGCGCAGCATCGGCTACCGCGAACTCGAAGAAAGCACTTACGCGCGCGACGACAACCACCGCGATTCGCGCTACCGCGACCAGCAAAGCCTCAACCTGGGCTGGTCCCATCCACGATTGGGTGCATTCAGCGCCGGGGTGTCGCGCTCGGCCAATTTTGCCGGCGACAGCAGCAGCCGTGCGCTGGCCTCCTGGGGCACAAGCCTGGGCGTGGTGTCGTTGTCAGCCAGTGCCGAGTGGCAAATGGGCGGTCGCCAGCAGCAGGACAACGCGGTGTACCTCACGATCGGCGTGCCGTTGGGCGAGAGTCGCCGGCTACGTAGCTGGGTGCGCAACTCCGGCGGCCAGAACCGCACCGGGCTGGGCATCACGGAACAGATCGACGACCAACTCGGCTATCGCGTCAGCGCCGAACACGACAGCAGCGACCATCAAGTGGAAACCACCCTGGGCCTGTCAGCATTGCCGCGCTACAGCCAACTCGACGTGAGCTACAGCCGCTCCGATGCCGAGCGCTCCAGCTACCAGGGCAGTGCGCGCGGCGGTGTGGTGCTGCACGGCGGCGGCGTGACCTTTTCCCCCTACCCGGTGCGTGACACCTTCGCCCTGGCGTCGGTGGGCGACATGAGCGGCATCAAGCTCAACACCCCCAGCGGCCCGGTATGGACCGACTGGCAAGGCCAGGCCGTGGTGCCGCAAGTGGCTGCCTACGGTCGCAGCCCGGTGGAAGTGCAGACGCGTTCATTGCCGCGCAACGCCGATATCAATAACGGCCTGGCGATGATCTCGGCCGGACGCGGTGCCGTGGAGCGCGTCGAATTCGGCGTCGGCCTGACCCGCCGCCTGTTGCTCACCGTCAGCACGGAACAGGGCGAACCGCTGCCCGCAGGCGCCTCCGTCAGCAGCGCTGACGGCGAGTTCATCACCCTGGTGCAGGACAGCAGCCAGGTGTTCCTGCCCAATGTGCTGGACCAATCGACGCTGTGGATAACCACGCCGCAAGGGCGTCGTTGCCAATTGCGCTACTCACTGCCGGAAAAAGCCGACCCCTCGGTGTACTTCGAAACGGCCCCCGCACGCTGTCATGCACCTTGAGGATTCCCGCAATGTCCCTTGCAACCTGCTTGCGTCAACTGTGCCTGTGGCTGTTGATCGGCGTCGCCGGCACTGCCCAGGCCATGGACGAATGCCAACTGAACGTCAGCGAACCGCTGCTGGATTTCGGCCTGATGAACCGCCTGGCGCAAAGCAACAGCGCGCCGGAACGCCTGCTCGGCGAACGCCGCCTGAGTGTGACCGTCAGCTGCCCGCAGGCCGAAGACCTCAGCCTGTTCTACCGTGCAAAAGCCGCCAGCCCACAGCGCCTGCGGTTTACCGAGCACGGCAGCTATGCCATTGAGGCCGGTAATGCCCTGCTCGATGGCCGGGCGGTGGAGCTGGGTTTGCTGCCGGCCGTGGGTCAGGCACCCGTCGCCAATGGCAGCGTCGTGCAATGGCGACCCGGTCATGGCATCGCGCCGGTCGAACGAGGCGCTGTGCTCACGGGAAAAACCCTGGCGCTGCAATTGACCGTGCGCGCCTGGGCTGACCCTGCCGCCACCCAAGTGCGCGATGCCACCACCTGGGAAATCTCCGACATGCTGTACGGCGCACGCCACGGGCGCTACCGGGAACTGACGCTGCGTGCGCACTTTGCCCCGATCGCCTGCCTGCCGACGCTATCCGACCAGGGTGTGGTGGACTATGGCACTTTGTATGCCAAAGACCTCAACAGCAGCACTGAAACGCCCTTGCCCACTCGCACCCTGCGCCTGAACGTGACGTGCGACGCGCCGATCCGCTTCGCCCTGCACATGAAGGACAACCGCGATGGCTCGGCCACCGGCGGCATCGATGAAACCGCCTATGGCCTGGACCTGGATGCGAGCCGTGGCAAGATCGGGCGTTTTTACCTCACCCTTGATCCGGCGGAGTTCAGCGCCGACACCTTCCCCGCGTTGTACCGCACCGACTCCACCAGCAATGGCGTGGCGTGGAGCAGTTCCACCGCGCGGCAAATCCCCATGGCCGCCAACAGCATCATGGGGTTTACCGACAAAACCGGCGTCACCAGCGGGCCTGTGGCCCTGCAGACCCTGACCGGCACGATGCGCATCAAGACTTATCTTGCGCCCATGCAAACCCTGGACCTGCGCGAGGTCGTGCGGATCAACGGTTCCGGCACGCTCGAAATCGTCTACCCCTGAGCCATCACTGTGAGGAGTCCGTCCCATGAAAACCCGTCTCTTTTCCAGCCTGTTGCTACTGGCCAGCGCCCCCTCGGCGCTGGCCGCCTCGACTGTGGACCTGAGTGTCCATGGCCTGATCACTCCCGCCGCCTGCTCACCGCAGCTGTCCAGCGGTGGCCTGATCGACTACGGCAAGATCGCCCGGCAGGACTTGAACCTGGAGACCGCCACGCGCCTGCCGCCAAAGACCCTGCATATTGGCATCGCCTGCAATGGCCCCGTGCGCTATGCCTTGCGCATGCGCGACAACCGTGACGGTTCAGCCATGGTCAACAGCGAGATTTATTACGGGCTGGGGTTCGATAACAGCGGCAATCGCCTGGGGGTCTACTCCATGACCTTCGACCCAAGGCAAACCCAGGCCGGCAACACCGCGCAGGTCTATGGCACCGAATCCACCACCGGTGGCCTGGCGTGGCGCACCTCCAATCTCAACCCCATCGACATCGGTTCCAGAAGCTACCTGGGCTTTACCGCTGTCGAAGGCAGCGTCAGCGGGCCCACAGCCATCAGTCTCCTGGACGGCATTGTCACGGTGCAGACCGTGATCAATGCCCGGCAGAACCTGGACTTGAGCGTGGAGACCGCGCTCGATGGGTCAGCCACGCTGGAAGTGGTGTACCTCTAGACTTGCTCGCTGGTGACTTGCACGTAGCGCGCACGCCCGGCACCGAGGCCCGCGACGATGGCGCCCAGGCCGATCACGGCGAAGATCCAGCCGATGGCTGTCCAGCCGCCGGTCCAGTCATGCACCAGGCCGACCGCAAAAGGGCCGAGGGACGCCAGGGTGTAACCGATGCCCTGGGCCATGCTCGACAGGTTGGCCGCCACGTGGGAATCGCGTGAACGCAACACGATCAAGGTCAGCGCCAGGCTGAAGGTACCGCCCTGCCCCAGGCCCAGCACAATCGCCCACCCCCATAAGCCCTCCAGCGGTGCGTAAAGACAACCGAACAAACCGCCCAGGGTCAGCAGCATCACCACCACGATTGCCAGGCGCTGGTCCTTGCCACGGGTGGCGAGCCAGGGGGCGGCAAGGGAGCTGAGCAGTTGCACGATGATCGAACCGGATAATGCCAACCCGGCCTCGGTGGCGCTCAGGCCGCGACCGATCAGGATCGACGGCAACCAGCCGAACACGATGTAGGCCAGCGACGACTGCAGGCCCATGTAGAGTGTGACCTGCCAGGCCAGTGGGTCGCGCAGCAGACCCTTTACGCGATAAGCAACGCGGTGGCTGCCGTGCTGTTGGCCGACCTGGGGCAACCAGACCAACGCCGCCGCCAGCGCCGGCAGTATCCAGAAGCCCAGGCCAATGGTCCAACGGTCACCAAAGTAGTGGCTCAACGGCACGGTAGCGCCCGCTGCCATGGCGGCGCCCAGGCACAACGCCATGGTGTAGACCCCGGTCATGGTCCCGGCCTGCCTGGCAAAATCACGCTTGACGATGCCCGGCAACAGCACGCCGATAATGCCGATGCTCGCACCGGCAATCAGGCTGCCGACGAACAGGCCCACTTCGCCGAACGAACTGCGCAGGATGATCCCGGCGGCCAGGGTCAACAGAATGCCCAGCACCACGCGCTCGGCGCCAAAACGTCGCGCCAGCATCGGCGCGGTCGGCGCGAACAGGCCCAGGCACAGCACCGGCAAGGTGGTCAGCAAGCCGGCCTTGGCGGCCGACAAACCCAGGCTGCTGGAGACTTCAGCCAGCAGCGGCGACAGGCTCGACAGCGCCGGGCGCAGGTTCAGCGCCACCAGGACCAGGCCGAGCAACAGCAACCAGGGTCGCGCCACACTCGGCTGCGCGTGTTGCACACCCTCATCGTCGGCCTCGGCGTCAATCAGCAGCTCTTCAAGTTCAGTCTTGCGTTGCGTTTCAGGGGTCATTGATCAACTGCCGGCAGGGGGATTTGGCGCGTTGCGGATCTTGCCGAGCGCAGTGCCTGCTACTCGCCTGCAGTACGGCCAATCATGGGATGAATTTTCCCACAGGCTATTCGGAGCTGCCTACAAAGGCAACGCACTAGGGTTCTTGGGCAGGAAAAGGAGCAGTATTTTCGATTGGTAAAATTACCCTTAGAGGGTAATTATTGGCCTCAGGTGTCTTATGGAAAAGTACACACCTCATTACGATTTGGCGGTGATAAAGGCGGATGTCAGGCGGCTTGGCTTCAGCGCCTTTACCGCGACCGCGCGGCTGAGCGGTAAAGACCTTGGCCTGGATATAGGAGAGATGCAGGCAGTCATCTACGCGCTGAAAAGAACGATGTTGTACAAGTCGATGACAAGTTATGACGATCATCGTGCCTGGCAGGACGTTTACCACATTTGCTCGCACGGTTTGGAGATCTACATAAAGGTGACTTACCGTCCAGGCGACGGACCTCCGGTGATCTCCTTCAAGGAGAAAAACACATGAAAAGACAACAATGTTGCAGTTGCGGAAGGCAGGACGGGATGCTTCATTTCTCGGGACGCAGCGAGACAATGGAAGTGAAAGGCTTGCTTCGCCGTATCGACAATTTGTCTGGGTGGGAATGCGAGGCGTGTGGAGAAGTGCTCCTCGATCCGCAAGACGCAGAACGCTATTCGAACCTGTGCGATGACATAGTCCACACCTTCCGGCGAATGATCGGCACAGAGCTGAAACGCATACGCCGCAAATTGCATCTGTCACAAAAGGAAACCGTGGAACTGTTGTCAGGTGGCGGGCACAACGCGGTTTCTCGCTACGAACGCGGCGAAGTATTACCACCCAAGTCACTGGTCATACTGATGCGCTTGCTTGAGCGTCATCCACACTTGATGGTCGATGCGAAAGTCCTGAGTGAAGGTGCAGACCTGCGCAATTCCAAGAATACGGTACATAGAGAACATGAAACCCTGACAACACCTTGAGAACAGACACAAAAAACCCGGCGTAAAAGCCGGGTTTCTTTAAGCTGCAATCAATGCAAAATCTGGCTCAGGAACAACTTGGTCCGATCATTCTGCGGATTGTCGAAGAAGTCATTCGGCGCCGCCTGCTCCACGATCTCGCCCTTGTCCATGAAGATCACGCGGTTGGCCACGGTGCGCGCAAACCCCATCTCATGGGTCACGCACAACATGGTCATGCCGTCTTCGGCCAGGCCGATCATGGTGTCCAACACCTCCTTGACCATTTCCGGGTCGAGTGCCGAGGTCGGCTCGTCGAACAGCATGATCTTGGGCTTCATGCACAGGGCGCGGGCAATCGCCACACGCTGTTGCTGGCCACCTGAAAGCTGCCCCGGAAACTTGTGGGCCTGCTCCGGGATGCGCACGCGCTCAAGGTAATGCATGGCGATTTCCTCGGCCTTGCGCTTGGGCATCTTGCGCACCCACATCGGCGCCAGCGTGCAGTTCTGCAGGATGGTCAGGTGCGGGAACAGGTTGAAGTGCTGGAAGACCATGCCGACTTCGCGGCGGATCGCTTCGATCTGCTTGAGGTCATTGGTCAGTTCCACGCCATCGACCACGATACGGCCCTGCTGGTGCTCTTCCAGACGGTTGAGGCAGCGGATGGTGGTGGACTTGCCCGAACCCGACGGGCCGCACAGCACGATACGCTCGCCCTGCTTGACGTTGAGGTTGATGTCTTTCAACACGTGGAACTGGCCGTACCACTTGTTAACGCCCTGCATCTGGATAATGCCTTCAGGGCTCACAGGCTGTTTGATCGCTTCGCTCATAACAACAACTCCTAACGCTTGTGGCCTGTGTCGAGCTTGTGTTCCAAATGAATGGAATAGCGCGACATACCAAAACAGAAAATCCAGAACACCAGGGCGGCGAACACGTAGCCTTCGGTGGCCATGCCCAGCCATTTGGGGTCGGCGGCGGCTTGCTTGACGCTGTTGAGCAGGTCGAACAGGCCGATGATGATCACAAGGCTGGTGTCCTTGAACAACGCGATGAACGTGTTGACGATGCCGGGGATCACCATCTTCAGGGCTTGCGGCAGAATCACCAGGCCCATGCTGCGCCAGTAACCCAGGCCCATCGCCGCAGCCGCTTCGTACTGGCCCTTGGGAATCGCCTGCAAGCCGCCGCGCACCACTTCGGCCACGTAGGCCGACTGGAACAGGATCACGCCGATCAATGCGCGCAGCAGCTTGTCGATGCCCATGCCCTCAGGCAGGAACAGCGGCAGCATCACCGAGGACATGAACAGCACGGTGATCAACGGCACGCCGCGCCAGAATTCGATGAAGGTCACGCAGACCACCCGAATCGCCGGCATGTTCGAACGCCGCCCCAACGCCAGCATGATGCCCAGCGGCAACGCGCCGGCAATGCCCACGGTGGCAATGACCAGGGTCAGCATCAAGCCGCCCCACTGGCTGGTGGCCACGTTGGTCAGCCCGAACGCACCGCCGTGCAGCAGGAAGAACGCGATGATCGGGTACAGCACCAGAAAGCTCAGGCCATAGACCGCCTTGCGTTGAAAGCGCGAGATGAACAACGGCGCCACGCCGACAATCGCCAGCCAGACGGTGAGGTCCACGCGCCAGCGCAGGTCGCCGGGGTAGTAGCCGTACATGAACTGGCCGAAGCGCTGTTGGATGAACACCCAGCAGGCGCCTTCCTTGGTGCAGTCGGCGCGCGTGGTGCCGACCCAGTTGGCATCGATGATCGCCCAACTGAGGATCGGCGGCACTACCAGGTAGATCAGGTAGAACGCCAGCAACGTCAGCAGCGTGTTGAGCCAGCTGGAGAACAGGTTGGCGCGCATCCATGCCATCGGCCCGAAGACTTTGTTCGGCGGCGGCATATCAGGTTTGAACGTATGTGAACTCATGGGCGTTTCCTCACCGCTCGATCAGCGCAATGCGCTTGTTGTACCAGTTCATCAGCAGGGAAATGCTGATGCTGATCGCCAGGTACACGCTCATGGTGATGGCAATGACTTCGACGGCCTGGCCGGTCTGGTTGAGCACCGTGCCGGCAAACAGCGAAACCATTTCCGGGTAACCGATACCGGCGGCCAGTGACGAGTTTTTCGCCAGGTTCAGGTATTGGCTGGTCAGCGGCGGAATGATCACCCGCAGGGCCTGCGGGATGATGACCTTGCGCAGCGTCGGCCCGGGGCGCAGGCCCAGGGAACGTGCCGCTTCGGTCTGGCCATGGCTGACCGACTTGATGCCCGAACGCACGATCTCCGCAATAAATGCAGCGGTGTAGACGGTCAGCGCCAGGGTCAGTGCCAGCAGTTCAGGGATCAGTACCCAGCCGCCGACGAAGTTGAAGCCTTTGAGCTCGGGCATTTCCCAGTGCAGCGGCGCGCCGAAGAGCAATGCGCACAACGCCGGGATCACGATGAACAACGCCAGCCCCGCCCAGAATTTATGGAACGGAACACCGGTGGCTTCAAAGCGCTTGTTGGCCCAGCGTGCCATCAGCACGATTGCCACGATGGCAACCACGACGCTGGCCACGAACGGCCAGAAACCATCAGCGGCAATCGCTGCCGGCATGTTCAGGCCACGGCTGCTGACAAAGAAGGTGTCGCCGAAATTGTGACTGTTGCGCGGCCCCGGCATGGTCAGGAACACCGCAAAGTACCAGAACAGGATTTGCAGCAGCGGCGGAATGTTGCGGAATACTTCCACATACACGGTCGCCAGCTTATTGATCATCCAGTTCGGCGACAGCCGCGCCACGCCGATGATGAAGCCGAGCAGGGTCGCCAGGACCACACCGATCACGGTCACCAGCAAGGTGTTGAGCAAACCGATCACAAACACCCGGGCATAGCTGTCCGACTCGGTGTAATCGATCAAGTGCTGCGCGATGCCGAAGCCGGCACTGCGCTCGAGAAAGTCGAAACCCGAGGTAATGCCCCGGTGCTGCAGGTTGGTCTGGGTGTTATTGAAGAGGTACCAGCCCAGCGAGACCACCGCCACAATCGTGATGATCTGGAAGAGCCACGCACGCACTTTGGGATCGCTGAAGCTGAGCTTCTGCTTGGGTGCGCCGATTTGATTTTGCATGAAGTGCCCCGAAAAGAATGGAACAGAACATCACCCGGCGGTTGGCCCACCGGGTGACAGAACCATCAGCGATCAGCGCACAGGCGGTGCGTATTGAATGCCGCCGTTGTTCCACAGCGCGTTCAGGCCACGGTCGATTTCCAGCGGGGTGCTCTTGCCCAGGTTGCGCTCGAACACTTCGCCGTAGTTACCGACCTGCTTGACGATCTGCACGACCCAGTCTTTCTTCACTTTCAGGTCTTTGCCGTATTCGCCGTCGGCACCGAGCAGACGGGCAACGTCCGGGTTCTTGGTGGACTTGGCTTCAGCTTCAACGTTTTTCGAGGTGATACCGGCTTCTTCGGCATTGAGCATGGCGTAGCCAACCCAGCGCACGATGGCCAGCCACTCGTCATCGCCGTTACGCACGACCGGGCCCAGGGGTTCCTTGGAAATGGTTTCCGGCAGCACCACGTAGTCCTTCGGCGCGGCCAGCTTGCTGCGCTGGGCGAACAGTTGGGACTTGTCGGAGGTCAGCACGTCGCAACGCCCGGATTCCAGCGACTTGGCGCTTTCATCGGAGGTGTCAAAGGTGATCGGGGTGTATTTGAGGTTGTTGCCACGGAAGTAGTCGGAAACGTTCAGCTCGGTGGTGGTACCAGCCTGGATGCAGATGGTTGCACCGTCCAGTTCCTTGGCGCTTTTCACGCCCAGCTTGTTGTTAACCAGGAAACCGATGCCGTCGTAGTAGGTGATGAAACCCGGGAATTTCAGGCCCATGCCCGCATCGCGGGAGCTGGTCATGGTGGTGTTGCGCGACAGGATGTCGACTTCGCCGGACTGCAGCGCGGTGAAACGCTCCTTGGCGTTCAACTGGCTGAACTTGACCTTGGTCGCGTCACCGAAAACGGCGGCGGCGACGGCACGGCACACGTCAGCGTCGATCCCGAGGATCTTGCCGCTGGCATCCGGCACCGAGAAACCCGGCAGGCCGTCACTCACGCCACACTGTACAAAGCCTTTCTTCTGCACGGCGTCCAGGGTGGCGCCAGCCTGGGCAAAACCACTGACACCCAATACGGCGGCCGCGGTCACGATGGCCAGGGTGGATTTCAATACCTTCATTCAAACCTCCAGTTGCTCTTGTTGTGTCGGAGCTCCAACCTCAGCGCACCCTTATGAGGCGATATCGACCCGTGTTGGCTTTTTTTGGGGTCAAGCAGCATGAGATCTTTGCGGTAATTCCAGTTGCTTCCCCACAAGCGGCAGTCACTGATAGTGTTACCGCCCTGGGAGAGTTCTGACATCGACCTACACATAGCAAGGCCCGTACCAGAGTGCCGGCTGAGTCGCTGAGTACCCGGTTCAATAGCAAAAGATTCAACCTTGCGACATTCTCTTAACAGATCAACCTGTCGCGCACCGTTGCGACGCACCCAATCGGAGCGCCTGCACATCTATGGAGCAAACATGACCGAACCCTTGATTCTAGAGCCCGCCAAGCCCGCAGACGCCTGCGTAATCTGGCTGCATGGCCTGGGCGCCGATCGCTATGACTTTCTGCCGGTAGCCGAAATGCTGCAGGAAACGTTACTGACCACCCGCTTCGTTTTACCCCAGGCACCCAGCCGCCCGGTGACGATCAACGGTGGCTACGAGATGCCGAGCTGGTACGACATCAAGGCCATGAGCCCGGCCCGTTCGATCAGCCTGGAAGAACTGGAAGCGTCGACCGAGACGGTCACGGATTTGATCGAAACGCAGAAGAGAACCGGGGTAGACGCTTCGCGTGTTTTCCTGGCTGGCTTTTCCCAAGGGGGAGCGGTGGTTTTCCACACAGCCTTTAAAAAATGGCAGGGCCCGCTGGGTGGCGTGATCGCCCTCTCCACTTACGCGCCGACGTTCGACGATGAGCTGGAATTATCCGCCAGCCAGCAGCGCATTCCGGCCCTGTGCCTGCACGGCCAGTACGACGAGGTGGTACAGAACGCCATGGGCCGCAGCGCCTATGAGCATCTGAAGACCCGTAGTGTCACCGTGACATGGCAGGAATACCCAATGGGCCACGAAGTGTTACCCGAAGAGATACGCGATATCGGCACTTGGCTGGCTGAGTGCCTGCGCTGACTCGCGCGTTTATGTAGTTGTATGACAGACGCACTACGCCGCGCCCGATTCTTGCATTACACTGGCCGGCGTACATTCCTTAACCAATTAATGAGATGACCGTGCTCAAAGCACTCAAGAAGATGTTCGGCAAAAGCGAGGCTGAGCCGCTCGCGCCTGTTCCCAGTGCTCCCGTCCCGCCAACCGGCAGCCGCAATGACGGCAGGCAGCCCGCCCGCACGGCACCTGTTGCCCAGCCAAACGTGACAGCGCCTGAACAGACAAGACCGGTTGAGGTCGCTGCCGCGCCGGTCGCGCCGAAGCCTCGCCGCGAGCACGCCCCAAAGCCGGTCGTCATCCCGTGGAAACTCGAAGACTTCGTCGTCGAACCCCAGGAAGGCAAGACCCGCTTCCACGACTTCGACCTGGCCCCGGAACTGATGCACGCCATCCAGGACCTGGGCTTCCCGTACTGCACGCCGATCCAGGCGCAGGTGCTGGGCTTCACCCTGGCCGGCAAAGACGCCATCGGCCGCGCACAGACCGGCACCGGCAAGACCGCCGCGTTCCTGATCTCGATCATCACCCAACTGCTGCAAACGCCGCCGCCCAAGGAACGCTACATGGGCGAACCGCGCGCGCTGATCATCGCCCCTACCCGGGAGCTGGTGGTGCAGATCGCCAAGGACGCCGCCGACCTGACCAAGTACACCGGCCTTAACGTCATGACGTTCGTCGGCGGCATGGACTTCGACAAGCAGCTCAAGCACCTCGAGGCGCGTCACTGCGACATCCTGGTCGCCACCCCAGGCCGTCTGCTCGACTTCAACCAGCGTGGCGACGTGCACCTGGACATGGTCGAAGTGATGGTGCTGGACGAAGCCGACCGCATGCTCGACATGGGTTTTATCCCGCAAGTGCGCCAGATCATTCGCCAGACCCCACCAAAAGCCGAGCGCCAGACCCTGCTGTTCTCCGCGACCTTCACCGAAGACGTGATGAACCTCGCCAAGCAGTGGACCACCGATCCGTCCATCGTCGAAATCGAGGCGCTGAACGTCGCCAGCGAAAACGTCGAGCAGCACATCTATGCCGTGGCCGGTGCCGACAAGTACAAATTGCTCTACAACCTGATCAACGACAACGGTTGGGAACGCGTGATGGTCTTCGCCAACCGCAAGGACGAAGTGCGCCGCATCGAAGAGCGCCTGGTGCGCGATGGCGTCAACGCCGCGCAACTGTCCGGCGACGTGCCGCAGCACAAACGCATCAAGACCCTGGAAGGTTTCCGCGAAGGCAAGATCCGCGTGCTGGTGGCCACCGACGTGGCCGGGCGCGGGATTCACATCGACGGCATCAGCCACGTGATCAACTTCACCCTGCCGGAAGTGCCGGACGACTACGTACACCGTATCGGTCGTACCGGGCGTGCCGGGGCTGCGGGCGTGTCGATCAGCTTTGCGGGCGAGGATGACTCGTACCAGCTGCCGTCGATCGAGACGCTGCTGGGGCGCAAGATCAGTTGTGAGACGCCGCCGACGCACTTGCTGCGGGCTGTAGAACGCAAACGCCCTTAAGCTGAAATGCAATAAAAGTGTGGGAGGGGGCTTGCCCCCGATAGCGGTGGGTCAGCTCGACATAAGCTGGCTGATCCACCGTCATCGGGGGCAAGCCCCCTCCCACACTTTGATCTCTGCTGGTTTTGAGATTTGTCCTGGCTGGCTATTTCCAGCGATCTGCTGCCGAGTGATCACTGGTCCGCCCTTCAACCCAACGCGCACCTTCCGGCGTGTTCTCTTTCTTCCAGAACGGCGCACGCGTTTTCAAGTAATCCATCACAAACGCACAGGCATCGAATGCCGCCTGACGATGCGCACTGGCCGCCGCCACAAACACAATCGGCTCACCCGGCTCCAGCGCGCCGATGCGATGCAGCACCTCCAGCTTGAGCAACGGCCAGCGCTGCTCGGCCTCCACGGCGATCTTGGCCAGGGCTTTTTCGGTCATGACCGGGTAGTGTTCCAGAAACATCCCCGACACGTCGCGGCCATCGTTGAAATCGCGCACATAGCCGACAAAACTCACCACCGCGCCCACGCCCACATTGGCTGCGTGCATCGCATTGACTTCGGCACCGGGATCAAAGGCCTCGACCTGCACACGAATGGCCATGCTCAGCCTCCGGTCACGGGCGGGAAAAACGCGATTTCGTCACCGGCCTCGACCGGCTCGTCGAGATTGCACAGTTCTTCGTTGCGCGCACACATCAGGCTCGCCTCGTTGAGTACCGCGAACTCCGGGTCAGCGGCCAGTGCCAGGCGCACAGCATCAACGGTGGCAAACTCACCTTCCATCTCCAGCGAATCAAAGCCCACCGCTTCGGCGTAACGCGCAAAAAACAATACGTTGATGCTCATGCCTGGTCCGCCTTGAAATGCCCGCTTTTACCGCCCAGTTTTTCCAGCAGTCGAATATTTTCGATGGTCATGCCGCGATCCACGGCCTTGCACATGTCGTAGATGGTCAGTGCCGCGACACTCGCCGCCGTCAGCGCTTCCATCTCTACACCGGTCTGCCCGGAAAGCTTGCAGCGCGCCAGGATATGCACGGCATCCACGCCATCGGCGCGCAGTTCGACCTTGACGCCAGTGAGCATCAGCGGGTGGCACAGGGGGATCAAGTCACTGGTTTTTTTCGCCGCCTGGATCCCGGCAATGCGGGCCACGGCAAACACGTCGCCCTTGGGATGGGCGCCGTCGACAATCATTTTCAGGGTGTCGGGCAACATGCGCACCCGCGCTTCGGCCACGGCTTCACGGAACGTCACGGCTTTGTCGGTGACGTCGACCATGTGGGCGCGACCTTGGGAATCGAGATGAGTCAGCACAGCGATACTCCTGATCAGGAGCAGCGATTGTAAACCCAACACGGAACAAAATGTGGGAGGGGGCTTGCCCCCGATTGCGGTGGGTCAGTCAACAGACATGTTGAATGTGCCACCGGTATCGGGGGCGAGCCCCCTCCCACATTGATCGCGTTTACAGGTGAGACTCGGCGTACTCGGCCAGAATCGAACGTGGTACGCCCTGCAGCGCGATGTGCACGCCGTTCGGGAAGTCCTTGAAGCGTTCCGTCAGGTAAGTCAGCCCGGAGCTGGTCGCGGACAGGTAAGGGGTGTCGATCTGTGCCAGGTTGCCCAGGCACACCACTTTGGAACCGGCGCCGGCACGGGTGATGATGGTTTTCATCTGGTGCGGGGTAAGGTTCTGGCATTCGTCGATCAAAATCAGGCTCTGCTGGAAGCTGCGACCTCGAATGTAGTTGAGGGATTTGAACTGCAACGGCACTTTGCTGAGGATGTAGTCGACGCTGCCATGGGTGTTTTCGTCATCCATGTGCAAGGCTTCGAGGTTGTCGGTGATCGCCCCCAGCCACGGCTCCATTTTTTCCGCCTCGGTGCCGGGCAAAAAGCCGATTTCCTGGTCCAGGCCCTGCACGCTGCGGGTGGCGATGATGCGGCGATAGCGCTTGGTCACCATGGTCTGTTCGATGGCGGCGGCCAGGGCGAGGATGGTTTTCCCCGAACCTGCGGCGCCCGTCAGGTTGACCAGGTGAATGTCCGGGTCGAGCAGCGCATACAGCGCCAGGCTCTGGTAGATGTCACGCGGTTTCAGGCCCCAGGCTTCCTGGTGCAACAGGGGTTCCTGATGCAGGTCGAGGATCAGCAGCTTGTCGACCTGAATCTCCTTGATCCAGCCCACGAAGCCCTGCTCGTCGACGATGAATTCGTTGATATGTACTGCCGGCAGGTTGTCGGTCAGTTGCACCTGATGCCAGGTGCGGCCGTGGTCCTGGCGGGTTTCGACCTTGCTGACACGGTCCCAGAACGAGCCGGTCATCATGTGATAACCCCGGGACAGCATCGACACGTCGTCCACCAACTGGTCGGTACTGTAGTCCTCGGCAGCGATCCCACACGCTCGTGCCTTGAGGCGCATATTGATGTCTTTGGTCACCAGCACCAGACGCAGGTCCTTGTCGCGCGCGTGCAGGTCGATCAATTGGTTGATGATTTTGTTGTCGTTGAGGTTTTCCGGCAGCAGGCTGCTGGGCTCGCTGCGTTTGTTCATCAGGATCGACAGCAACCCCTTGGGCCCGCTCTTGCCACGCTGGATCGGCACGCCGACTTCAACGTCCTCGGGCGAGGCTTCGCCCAGGGTCTTGTCGATCAGGCGGATGGCCTGGCGGCATTCGGCAGCGACGCTGTGGTGGCCGCTTTTGAGTTTGTCCAGTTCCTCCAGCACGATCATGGGGATGGCGACGTGGTGTTCTTCAAAGTTAAGCAGTGCGTTTGGATCGTGAATCAATACGTTGGTATCAAGCACATAAAGGATTGGCTGGTCGGAAGAAGGGGTGCGTCCATGATCATCCATACTCGGTCACCTTTGTGGGAGCCAGTCGACGCAATACCTTGGCGGTGCTGCGCCTCGATTCGACCACCGGCTGCACCTGGTGTGACGTCAAGTGCAGTGCCCACATTAGGAGTCTTGGAAGACGCCACCTGTGCTGCAGGTTTCGGCGGTCTGACTTCGTAATACCGCAAAACCCATGACAGGAAAAAGCACTTTGACGCTTTTTTGAAGTTTATTTTTCAGGATGACGAATAGCACTAGCCGAGTGCCATGCACCCCGTTAAAGTCGGAAGTCCGCCTGCATCGAAATGTCGCGGCAAATTACCCCGAAAATCCCCCTCGACCAACAGGGCCGGGCATTTCATCGAAATGCTTCACGACAGTCCTGCCAACCCAGGCCACTCTGCGCCGTCGACTGCAACAACATTGGCAATGCCACCCGCGCCTTGTCCTGGGGATCGTGGAACACAATCACGCCTTTGCGCCACAGCAGCATCAGCGTCAGCACCCGCTGCGCCGACTCTTCGGCCTTGAGCTTGCCCGGATCGTCCTGGGAATCGATGTCCCATAGCGCCACTTGCAGACCCTGGGCCTGAAAGAAGCCCTGGCTGTCCGCGCGCCGTTGCCCGTAAGGCGGTCGAAACAGCGGCACATAGTTTTCCGGCAGCAGGTTTTGCACCAGTGATGCGCTGCGGGTGATGGAATCCTGCCAATCGACCCAGTGGCTGTGAGAGCGATACTGCCAACCCTGGATACCCACGCACTGCCCCTGGTACAACGCCTGCACATCCGCAGCGGAACTGCGCTCCACACGGGTTTGCAGGCTGCTGCCGAGGGCGAAGAACGTGGCGTTGATCTTTTGCTTGCGCAGGTAATCGGCGAGCCAGTCGGTATTGCCGCCGACCGTAGCCGGGCCGCCATCGAAGGTCAGCAGGAACATGCGATCGTTAAGCTCATCGCCATTGCGCTCGTGGTCGCCAAAGCGCGCCACTTCGCTGCTGATCTGCGGCATCAGCGCGGCCTTGCGCAGCAGTTCATCGAGATAGCGCTCATGAAAGTGCCGGCTGGGCGCGGCCCAGCCTATATAGAACGAGTCGTCACTGACGGCGAACTTGCCGGCCTGCTCGCGCAGGTCGTCCATGTTTTCCACCAGATAACAGAACGAAGCGTCCTCTTCGCAGCTTTGCTGGGCGAACGTGTAGTTCTCCAACAACCGTTGCCAGAGTTGGCGGCGCAGGTCGTCGATTGCGGCCAGGTTGATGATCTTCAGGCCCAGGCGCTGCTTGAGCGCGGTTTCGTCCAAGGCTTCGCTGGCGATCAAACCATGGGCGAACATCAGGATTTCCGCCCGCGAGGCCACGTCGAACAGCGCCGGGCTGCCGAGTTTTTCCGGCCAGGTGGCGCGGTCGAGGCTGGCGACATCAACCGGCGCGGCCTGGGCGTTCAGGCAGAGCAGGCAAGCCGATAACAAAAGCGCTAATCGCACACGGGGTCTCCCTCTCCAGAGTTACCGCCCATCATAGCGGATCGCATCTATTGCCATCATAGGTGGAGTCAAAACGCCCCAACCCCTAGAATCTCGCCCAACGATTCCAGGAGCCAACTTCATGCTGATGGTGATTTCCCCCGCCAAAACCCTCGACTTCGAGTCCAAGCCGGTCACTGCGCGCTTCACCCAGCCGCAGTACCTGGACCATTCCCAGGAACTGATCGAGCAACTGCGCGAACTGAGCCCGGCGCAGATCAGCGAGTTGATGCACGTCTCCGACAAGATCGGCGGCCTCAATGCCGCCCGCTTCGGCAGCTGGACGCCCGCTTTCACCCCGGCCAATGCCAAGCAGGCCCTGCTGGCGTTCAAGGGCGATGTATACACCGGCCTTAACGCCGAAACCTTCAGCGATGCCGATTTCAGCTACGCCCAGGACCACCTGCGCATGCTCTCCGGCCTCTACGGCCTGTTGCGCCCGCTGGATTTGATGATGCCGTACCGCCTGGAGATGGGCACCAAGCTGGCCAACACCCGTGGCAAGGACCTCTACGCGTTCTGGGGCACGCGCATCAGCGAATGGTTGAATGAAGCGCTGGCCGCGCAAGGCGACGACGTGCTGCTCAACCTGGCTTCCAACGAATACTTCTCGGCGGTCAAGCGCACGGCCCTGAACGCGCGCATCATCAACACCGAGTTCAAGGACCTGAAAAACGGTCAGTACAAGATCATCAGCTTCTACGCAAAAAAAGCCCGGGGCATGATGAGCCGGTTTGTGATTGAAGAACGCATCAACGATCCGGCCAGGCTCAAGCAGTTCGATATGCAGGGCTATCGCTTCAATGCGGAGCAATCCAAACCGGATAACCTGGTGTTTTTGCGCGATCACGCACCGGAATAAGACCGTACAGAGACTGACGATCAAATGTGGGAGGGGGCTTGCCCCCGATAGCGGTGGATCAGTCGATACTTTACATAGGTATCTACACAACTCTGTAGCGCCCAACCGTAACCACGATGCGAAGCGAGTCGCTCTGGCTCTGGCTTTTGATCTGCTTTTGATCTTAGGCGCCCCGTTAAACCACGCTGGCCGAACGCAGGCTTGAATCCGTGGGTAACCCGGCAGGACGCCGGGTTAGCCGCACTGGGCCAGGGATGGCCCATTGCGGCGGCCCACGGATTCAAGCCTTCGTTCGGGCACACCGAGCCCAGGCGAGGTGCCGAGTGGTGGGGCAAGAGCCCTTTTGGTTACTTTTGGGGCTCTTTTCCAAAAGTGACCCGCTGTAAAAGCGGAACCAATAGAGGCCGTCACCGCAGAAACGGATATGTACTCGGTCTGATCCAGCATCCTGGTCGGCCCTGAGGCCCCCATCGGGGGCAAGCCCCCTCCCACATTTTGCTGGTATTCCAAACCAGTGAAACGTCATTTATTTGGCGCCATAAAATCATCCAGATACAACCCTAACGATTTATTCACTCGACATTCATCGTTTTTTTTCGTAGTGGCACCAATTTTTTTATTCAGTAGTGGCACAAAACTATCCCCTCGCGCCAACTCCCCATAACTACTGGCCTAAATAGCAAGTGCTATCAATATACTACCAGTGCCATCCTTCCTAATATTTCAAGAAATTTCCGGAAACAGGATGAGTGGCCAGGAACTTCGTCCTGAAGCACCGCTCATACCACCGGTAACGAAATTCTCTGCTGCTGTAAGAGATGACTTACATAACGACCAATGGAAGTAGTCAAGTTGTCTTAAAACACTTTGACTCTATGGTCACACCATCAACTGATCGAGTTAAGGGTGGCGATAAGTACGCATTGCTATCCCCTACAGGCCAAGGCAGCGCTGACCTAAATGAGCCCGTGCAACCACTCAAGGCATTGAAAAAAAAGGCAATTTGCCTGCATCGATACCTTGCCGCACCGGCGCCGAAGTCTTCCTCCAGGGAAGCACGGCTGCATTTCAGGGCAAGCCCCAATAATAAGGCCTGGCTGCGCACAACTTGAGTGCACTAGTGAGTCACTCGTTTATTCAACATGCCTGCACGCGATAAGTCGGCGTCTATTCGCCTAACTTTTGCGGCATCAGTGACGCTTGTAAACATGAACTCCGGCCATCTAATGGCATGATTTAAATATTGAGGTAATTGCGATGCGCATCAGCATATTCGGTTTGGGTTACGTTGGCGCAGTATGTGCCGGTTGCCTGTCTGCCCGTGGCCACGAAGTGGTCGGCGTAGACATCTCCAAGGAAAAAATCGACCTGATCAATGCGGGTAAATCGCCGATCGTTGAGCCGGGTCTGGGCGAGCTGTTGAGCCAGGGTATCCAGACGGGCCGACTGCGTGGCACCACCAACTTCGCCGAAGCCATCCGCGATACCGACCTGTCGATGATTTGCGTGGGCACGCCGAGCAAGAAAAACGGCGACCTGGAACTCAACTACATCGAATCGGTATGCCGCGAGATCGGTTTTGTCCTGCGTGACAAGACCACCCGCCATACCATCGTGGTGCGCAGCACCGTACTGCCGGGCACCGTCGCCAACGTGGTGATCCCGATCCTCGAAGACTGCTCCGGCAAGAAAGCCGGCGTCGATTTCGGCGTTGCGGTCAACCCTGAATTCCTGCGCGAATCCACCGCCATCGCCGACTACGACCTGCCACCGATGACTGTTATCGGCGAGTTCGACACCGCTTCCGGCGATGTCCTGCAGTCGCTCTACGAAGAACTCGACGCACCGATCATCCGCAAGGACATCGCCGTTGCCGAGATGATCAAGTACACCTGCAACGTGTGGCACGCCACCAAAGTCACTTTCGCCAACGAGATCGGCAACATCGCCAAGGCCGTCGGCGTCGATGGCCGTGAAGTGATGGACGTGGTCTGCCAGGACAAGACGCTCAACCTGTCCCAGTACTACATGCGCCCGGGTTTCGCTTTCGGCGGCTCGTGCCTGCCCAAAGACGTGCGCGCCCTGACCTACCGCGCCGGCTCCCTGGACGTGGAAGCGCCGCTGCTCAACTCGCTGATGCGCAGCAACGAATCCCAGGTGCAGAACGCCTTCGACATCGTCTCCAGCCACGACAAGCGCAAAGTCGCCCTGCTGGGCCTGAGCTTCAAGGCCGGTACCGATGACCTGCGTGAAAGCCCGTTGGTGGAGCTGGCGGAAATGCTGATCGGTAAGGGCTACGACCTGAGCATCTACGACAGCAACGTCGAGTACGCCCGCGTGCACGGTGCGAACAAGGACTACATCGAAGGCAAGATCCCCCACGTGTCGTCCCTGCTCAACTCGGACTTCGATGATGTGATCAACAACTCCGACGTGATCATCCTCGGTAACCGTGACGAGAAGTTCCGTGCCCTGGCGCATAACGCTCCGGAAGGCAAGCAAGTGGTCGACCTGGTGGGCTTCATGTCCAAGGCCACCAGCGTAAGCGGCCGTACTGAAGGTATTTGCTGGTAACAGCAACGGCAAGTTTCAGGCTGCCAGTGGCTTAATCCCCAGCGCTTGCAGCCTGAAGCCTCCTCCCCTTCCGGATGACGCTTATGTCCAAGTTAAAACATGTATTTCTGCAAGCCGCCGGCTGGCTGTTGTTTCTCAGCCTGCTGATGGGACTCGCCCTGCTGTTGCCGGCGAGCACCTTCGATTCGCAATCGAAGAATTTTATTTTCCTGATTGGCGCCGTCGGTATCTGGCGCTACTCGATGGGTGCAACGCATTTCTTTCGCGGCATGCTGTTCCTGTACGTGGTGTACCCGCACCTGCGCCGCAAAGTGCGCAAGCTGGGCAAGGCCGCCGACCCATCCCATGTGTTCCTGATGGTCACCAGCTTCAGGATCGATGCGCTGACCACTGCGCAGGTCTACAGCTCGGTGATTCGCGAAGCCATCGAATGCGGCTTCCCCACCACCGTGGTCTGCTCGCTGGTGGAAATGTCCGACGAGCTGCTGGTCAAGAGCCTCTGGGAAAAAATGAACCCACCGGCTCACGTCAAGCTCGACTTCGTGCGCATCGCCGGTACCGGCAAGCGCGACGGCCTGGCCTTCGGTTTCCGCGCCATCTCACGCCACCTGCCGGATGACCGCGCCGTGGTGGCCGTGATCGATGGCGACACCGTGCTGGCCGAAGGCGTGGTGCGCAAGACCGTGCCGTGGTTCCAGCTGTTCGGCAATGTCGGTGGCCTGACCACCAACGAATTCTGCGAAGTGCGCGGCGGCTACATCATGAGCGAGTGGCACAAGCTGCGCTTCGCCCAGCGCCACATCAACATGTGCTCCATGGCCCTGTCCAAGCGCGTGCTGACCATGACCGGGCGTATGTCGGTGTTCCGCGCCAGCGTGGTGACTGACCCGGGCTTTATCGCCGACGTGGAAAGCGACTCGCTGCAACACTGGCGCCTGGGCCGCTTCAAGTTCCTCACCGGTGATGACAAGTCCAGCTGGTTCAGCCTGATGCGCCTGGGCTACGACACCTTCTACGTGCCGGATGCCGCGATCAACACCGTGGAACACCCGCCGGAAAAGAGCTTTATCAAGGCCAGCCGCAAGCTGATGTTCCGCTGGTACGGCAACAACCTGCGCCAGAACTCTCGCGCCCTGGGCCTGGGTGTGCGCCGCCTCGGCGTGTTCACCAGCGTGGTGCTGTTCGACCAGCGCGTGTCGATGTGGACCTCGCTGCTCGGCCTGACCGTGGCAATCATCGCCACCTTCAAATACGGCGGCGCGTTCATCCTCGCGTACCTGCTGTGGATCGGCATCACCCGCCTGATCCTCACGCTGCTGCTGTCGTGCTCCGGCCACAAGATCGGCCCGGCCTACCCGCTGATTCTCTATTACAACCAGATCATGGGCGCGCTGGTGAAGATCTACGTGTTCTTCCGCCTTGATCAACAGTCCTGGACCCGCCAGGACACCAAACTGACCCGCGATTTGGCCAGCTTTCAACGTTGGTTCAACACCTGGTCGTCTCGGACCATGACCTTCTCCGCCGGCAGCATTTTCGTCGCCGTGTTGCTGATGATGGTCTGACCCTGCCAAGCCTGAATTAACTTAAGGAATGCCCTGATGAACAGCCAAGTAAACGCCAACGTAGTCCACGAATCCGAAGCCCAGCGCCAGCACGCCCGGGTCAAAATCCCGGCCAAGCTGCGCTTCTTCAACACCGACCGCACGCAGACCGAAGCGCGGGTGATCGACTTGTCCGCCGGCGGCCTGGCGTTCACCGCCACCCAGCCGCTGACCATCGGTGAGGTGCACAAGGGTCGCCTGCAGTTCGTGATCGACAACCTCGGTCTGGCGATGGATGTGGAGCTGCAGATTCGCTCCTACGACCGCCAGACCGGCCGCACCGGCTGCCAGTTCCAGAACCTCGATGCCCAGGATATTTCCACCCTGCGCCACCTGATCACCTCGCACTTGTCCGGTGACATCGTGACCATGGGCGACGTGCTGGCCACCTTGCAACGCGACAACTTCACCAAGGCCCGCAATGTCAAGGACGGCGGCAGCAACATGAGCGCCTTTGGCCGCTTGCGCGCCGTGACCTTCAGCCTGGCGATCTTCCTGGTCGGCCTCGCCGCGTTCGGTTTCGTCTTCAAGTCCCTCTACGGCATGTACTTCGTCAGCCACGCCCAGGCAGGTATCGTCAGCGTACCGGGCATGAACGTGACCATGCCGCGTGACGGCACCGTGCAAAGCCTGCTCAAGGGTGACGCGGTAGCGGCCAAAGGCGCGCCGCTGGCGACCTTCAGCACCAGCATGCTCGATGTGCTCAAGGGCCATCTGGACGAAGACCAACTGCAACCGGCCAAGGTTGAAGAACTGTTCGGCAAGCAAATGACCGGCACCCTGACCTCGCCGTGCGATTGCGTGGTCGCCCAGCAACTGGTCGCCGACGGCCAGTACGCCAGCAAGGGCGATGTGATCTTCCAACTGGTGCCGCGTGGCAGTCAGGCCAACGTCGAAGCCCGCTTCACCTACCGCCAGTTTGGCGATGTGCGCCCCGGTACGCCGGTGAGCTTCCAGGTCGCCGACGAAGAGCAGGTGCGCACCGGCACTATCGTCAGCAGCACCAGCCTGAACAGCGCCGACCTGTCCTCCGACATCCGCGTGCAGATCAAGCCGGATGCCCCGCTGGACAGCACCTACGCCGGCCGCCCGGTGGAAGTCACCAGTGACCGCGGCCCTTCGCTGAACTGGCTGATCGATAAAGCCATGGCTCACGGTCTGTAAGCGAGGACATGCCTGTGAACCCTATTTCAAGAACAACACAATCCCTGTGGGAGCGGGCTTGCCACAAAAAACCCTCCCACATGGGTTCGGTGGCGTTGCTGGCGGTTGCGGTGAGCCTGGCCGGTTGTGCCGGCCTGCCCGACCAGCGTCTGGCCAATGAAGCGCTCAAGCGTGGCGACACCGTCACCGCCCAGCAGAATTACCAGCAACTGGCAGACCTGGGCTACAGCGAGGCCCAGGTGGGCCTGGCCGATATCCAGGTCGGTACCCGCGATCCGGCGCAAATCAAACAGGCCGAGGCCACCTACCGCGCGGCGGCGGACACTTCGCCCCGGGCCCAGGCGCGCCTGGGTCGCCTGCTGGTGGCCAAGCCCGGCGCCACCGAAGCTGAACACCATGAAGCCCAAACGTTGCTGAAAAAAGCCTTTGCCAATGGCGAAGGCAATACCCTGATTCCGCTGGCGATGCTGTACCTGCAATACCCGCACAGCTTCCCCGACGTGAACGCCCAGCAACAGATCAGCCAATGGCAGGCCGCCGGTTACCCGGAAGCCGGCCTGGCCCAGGTGCTGCTGTACCGCACCCAGAACACCTACGACCAGCATCTGGATGATGTCGAGCGCATCTGCAAGGCGGCGCTCAACACCACCGATATCTGCTACGTTGAGCTGGCCACCGTCTACCAGAAAAAAGCCGAGCCGGAAAAACAGGCCGAGCTGCTCAAGCAGATGGAAGCAGGCTACAGCCGTGGCACCGTCACCGCCCAGCGCGTCGACAGCGTCGCCCGCGTACTCGGCGATGCCACCCTCGGCACGCCGGACGAGAAAACCGCCCAGGCCTTGCTTGAAAAAATCGCCCCGGGTTACCCGGCATCCTGGGTCAGCCTGGCGCAACTGCTCTACGACTTCCCCGAACTGGGCGATGTCGACCAGATGATGAAGTACCTGGACAACGGCCGCGCCGCCGACCAGCCACGCGCCGAATTGCTGCTGGGCAAGCTCTACTACGAAGGCAAGTGGGTACCGGCCGACGCCAAGGCTGCCGAGGCGCATTTCGAGAAAGCCGTGGGCCGTGAAGTGGCCGCCGATTATTACCTCGGCCAGATCTACCGCCGTGGCTACCTGGGCAAGGTCTACTCGCAAAAAGCCCTCGACCACCTGCTGACCGCAGCGCGCAACGGCCAGAACAGCGCCGATTTCGCCATTGCCCAACTGTTTTCCCAGGGCAAGGGCACCAAGCCCGACCCGCTCAACGCCTATGTTTTCAGCCAACTGGCCAAGGCCCAGGACACGCCGGAAGCCAATGAGCTGGCCACCCAGCTCGAAGCCCCGCTGACGCCTGAGCAACGCGCCGAAGGCCAACGCCTGGTGCAACAGGAGCTAGCCGCCCGCGGCACCCTGGCCCAAAGCACGCTGCAACTGCACGCCCTGCAAGAAGAAGACGGCGAGGAATCCCTATGAAGCTCAATCCATTCGTCAAGGCCGGCATCGGCCTGTCCTTCGCCCTGCTGTGGTCGTGCCCGACCCTGGCCGCGCTGACCGAAGCCAAGAACTTCGGCCTGGAAGTCAAAGCCACTGCGCAGTCCGAAGACGACCGCGACCTGGGCACCCAGAAAGGCGGCGACGTCAACGGTATCGGCCTTGACCTGCGCCCGTGGATCTACGGCGAAAGCGGCGCGTGGAGCGCCTATGCCATGGGCCAGGCGGTGGCCTCCAGCGACATCATCGAGACCGACACCCTGCAACAGTCGGCGGATGACACGACCGAACAATCGAGCAACGACGACCGCAAGGCCAAGAAAAACTACCTGGCCCTGCGCGAGTTCTGGGTCGGCTACAGCGGCTTCACGCCCTACCCCGGCGAGATCCTCAAGTTCGGTCGCCAGCGCCTGCGCAATGACGACGGTCAATGGCGCGACACCAACATCGAAGCGCTGAACTGGACCTTCGACACCACCCTGCTCAAGGCCAACGTCGGCGCCGCCGAACGCTTCAGCGAATACCGCACCGACCTCAAGGAACTGTCGCCGGTCGACAAGGACCGCCAGCACTTCTACGCCGACGCCGCCTACCAGTGGACGCCGGGCCAGTGGATCGGCCTGCGCGGGCACCATACCCATGACGACGGCAAGCTCGACTACGCCGAACCGGGCGTGGCCAGCGACCCATTGGACAAGCGCGAAAACGGCGACCTGACCTGGCTCGGCATCGAAGCCAACAGCGACGCCTATAACTGGCGCAACACCAACACGGTCAACTACTGGGCCAGCATCACCGGCATGAAGGGCGACCGCGACACGGTCAATGCCTTGAACGCCGATGGCAGCCGCCCGACCAATGCCAAGCGCAGTGATGACGTCAGCGGCTGGGCCACGGATATCGGCGTGCGCCTGCGCCTCGACCCGCAGTGGCAAGTGGGCGCGGCCTATTCGCGCGCCAGCGCCGAGTACGAACAGAACGGCCTGCAAAGCAACCGTTCGAACTGGACCGGCACCCAGTCCCGCGTGCACCGCTTCGGCGAGGCGTTTCGCGGCGAGATGAACAACATGCAGTCCATGAGCCTGTTCGGTTCCTGGCAGCTGCGCGAGGACTACGACGCCAGCCTGGTGTACCACAAGTTCTGGCGCGTGGACGGCAACAAGCCGGTGGGCAGCAACGGCATCGACGCAGTGCAGAACAACACCGACGACGTGACCGGCGCGATCCTCTCCAGCACCTCCCTGCCCCTTGAAGACGGCAAGAAGGACCTCGGCCAGGAGATGGACCTGGTCGTCACCAAGTACTTCAAGAAAGGCTTGCTGCCCGCCGCGCTGAGCCAGTCGATCGACGAGCCCTCGGCCCTGGTGCGCTTGCGTGCCGGCGTGTTCAAGCCGGGTGACGCCTATGGCAGCCAGGTCGACTCCTACATGCACCGCGCCTTTGTCGACGTGGTCTGGAAATTCTGATGGGAGCCTGCGCAATGAATGCTCAAAGCCTACTCGTCGCGGCAATGCTGGTGGCCAGTGCCCCAGCGTTTGCCGACACGGCGGCCAAGGCGCCGACCATCGCCAAGGAACTGCAACAGGCCAAGACCTACACCATTTCCAGCCCGCCCACCGCGCCGCTGGAAATGGCCAAGCCGGCGCTGCCCGACCTGTCGGGCTACACCGCTGCGGCCATGGAAAAGAAAATCGTCAGAAGCAAACCGGGCAAGATCAGCATCCGCCGCATGATGCAGGAAGACGCGCTCAAGGACTTTATCGGCGGCGACAACAAGATGGCCGAATGGGTGGTGCGCCAGCATGGCATTCCCCAGGCGATCTTTGTCGACGACGGCTACATGAACCTCAAGGACCTGCTGGGCAAGGTGCCCAAGCAGTACTTCAGCGAGACATCGCCCGGTGTGTTCCTGGCCAAGTTGCCCATCGTGGTCGGTCGTAAAGGCATCCTCGATATCGACAAGAACACCCAGGAACTGCGCCTGTCCCAGCAAGCCGGTTCGTTCCTGATCAACGACGGCCAACTGTTCGTGCGTGACACCAAGGTTACCGGTTGGGATGAAAAAACCAACGGCCCGGCGCTGTTCAAGTCGCCCAAGGAGTTCCGCCCGTTCCTGCTGGCCTGGGGCGGCACCGAGACCTATATCTCCAAGACCAAGATGGCCAGCTTCGGCTATGCCAACAGTAAGTCGTACGGGGTGAGTATTTCCCAGTACACGCCGAACATGGCCAAGGTGCTCAAGCGTCCCGAGCCGACCGGCTGGATCATCGACTCCGAGTTCTCGGACATGTGGTACGGCTTCTACTGCTACGAGACCACAGGCTTTGTGATCAAGGGCAATACCTACAAGGACAACATCGTCTACGGCATTGACCCCCACGACCGTTCCCATGGCCTGATCATCGCCGACAACACCGTGTACGGCACGAAGAAGAAGCACGGCATCATCATTTCCCGGGAAGTGAACGACAGCTTCATCTTCAACAACCGCAGCTACGACAACAAACTGTCGGGCCTGGTGATCGACCGTAACAGCGTGAACAACCTGATCGTCGACAACGAGATCTACCGCAACCACACCGACGGCATCACCCTCTATGAGAGCGGTGACAACCTGCTGTGGGGCAACAAGGTGATCAGCAACCGTCGCCATGGCATCCGCGTGCGTAACAGCGTGAACATCAAGCTCTACGAAAACACCGCCATGGCCAACGGCCTGACCGGCGTGTACGGCCACATCAAGGACTTGACCGACACCGACCGTGACATCGCCCTCGACCCGTTCGACGCCAAGGTCTCGCTGATCGTGGTCGGCGGCGAACTGGCGGGTAACGGCAGCGGGCCGCTGTCCATCGATTCGCCGTTGAGTATCGAGCTGTATCGCGTGTCGATGCTGGCGCCGACCAAATCCAGCGGCATCAGCTTCTCCGGCATTCTGGGCGAGCGCCAGGAAGAGATTCTCGACCTGCTGGTGCGCCAGCAGAAAGCCGTGCTGATCGACCCCGTCGAACGCCAGACCGAACTGCAGGACTGAGGATGACCCTTATGCACCCACACATGATCAAACTGCTGAGCCTCTCGGGTCTGACCCTCGGCCTGCTCGCGGCCAGCCAGGGCGTGCGCGCCGATGAAGTGAAGGCACCGACTTTCACTGCCGAACCGTGCTGCAGCCTGTGCCCGGCCGCCCACGACGCGAAGAACTACACCACGCGCTACCAGCAGAACTTCACCACCCTGGTGCAAGCCCAGGGCGACTGGCTGTTCCGTACCCAGGAAGACCTGCGCACCGAATTCGACACCACGCCGGCCGGCTACAAGCGCATGCAGCAGTTGCACGACGCGTTCAAGAGCAAGGGCGTGGAACTGGTGGTGGTCTACCAGCCGACCCGTGGCCTGGTGAACCGCAACAAGCTCAACCCCGAAGAAAAAGCCAGGTTCGATTTCGACAAGGCCCTGGGCAACTACAAAACCATGCTCGGCCGTTTCGCCAAGATGGGCTATGTGGTGCCGGACCTGTCGCCGCTCACCAACGAGCAATTGCCCGACGAGTTGCCGGCCCATGATTTCTACTTCCGTGGCGACCAGCACTGGACCCCGTACGGCGCCCAGCGCACCGCCAAAATCGTCGCGGCCAAGGTCAAGCAGATGCCGCAATACGCGGAAATTCCCAAGCGCGAATTCGAGACCAAACGCTCGGGCCGCATGGGCAAGACCGGCACCCTGCACAACATGGCCGGGCAACTGTGCGGCACCAGCTACGCGATCCAGTACATGGACCAGTTCACCACCGAACCCAAGGGTGAAGCCGGTGACGGCGACCTGTTCGGCGATTCGGGCGACCCGCAGATCACCCTGGTGGGCACCAGCCACAGCGGCAAGAACTACAACTTCGCCGGTTTCCTGCAGGAAGAAATCGGTGCCGACATCCTCAACGTCGCCTTCCCTGGCGGCGGCCTGGAAGGCTCGATGATCCAGTACCTGGGCAGCGAAGAGTTCCAGAAAAACCCGCCGAAGATCCTCATCTGGGAATTTTCGCCGCTGTACCGTCTCGACCAGGAAACCATCTACCGCCAGATGATGGCGCTGCTCGACAACGGCTGCGAAGGCAAGACTGCGCAGATGTCGGCCAGCACCACATTGAAACCGGGCAAAAACGAACTGATGGTCAACAGCGCGAACAAAGACCTGCGCAACGCCAACCATCAGGTCGATATCCGCTTCGCCGATCCGTCGGTGAAAACCTTGCAAGCCACCCTCTGGTACATGAACGGGCGCCACGAGGACATCAAGATCGAGAAACCCGAAACATCCGATACAGACGGGCGTTTCGCCTTTGAACTGCGCACCGATGAAGACTGGGCCTCGCAGAACTTGCTGGCCGTGGAAGTGCAGGGCCCGGAAAAGGGCGCTGCCGCGCAGAAAGTCGAAGCGAAAATTTGCACACGCAACGTATTCCCAAGCGGTGGTCAGCAGACCGCCCAACTCGGGAAGTGAGGTTACCTATGCAAAAGTTATTGCTCCCCACCCTGCTGGGCCTGGCCATGTTTGCCGGCGCCGTGAATGCGGCCGCGCCACTGCGTCCGCCCCAGGGCTATTTCGCCCCGATCGAAGCGTTCAAGACCGGCGACTTCAAGGAAAACTGCGACACCATGCCGACGCCCTACACCGGGCCGTTGCAGTTTCGCAGCAAGTACGAAGGCTCGGACAAGGCTCGCTCGACACTGAATGTGCAGTCGGAAAAAGCCTTTCGTGACAGCACCGCCGACATCACCAAGCTGGAGAAAGACACCAGCAAACGCGTGATGCAGTTCATGCGCGACGGCCGCCCACAGCAGCTCGAATGCACGCTGAACTGGCTGGTGTCGTGGGCCAAGGCCGATGCCTTGATGTCCAAGGACTTCAACCACACCGGCAAGTCCATGCGCAAATGGGCACTGGGCAGCATGGCCTCGGCCTATGTGCGTTTGAAGTTCTCCGAGTCGCACCCGCTGGCCAACCACCAGCAGGAATCGCAACTGATCGAAGCCTGGTTCAACAAACTGGCCGATCAGGTGGTGAGCGACTGGGACAACCTGCCGCTGGAAAAAACCAACAACCATTCCTACTGGGCCGCCTGGTCGGTGATGGCGACCTCCATCGCCACCAACCGTCGCGACCTGTTTGACTGGGCCGTCAAGGAATACAAGGTCGGTGTGAACCAGGTCGACGACCAGGGCTTCCTGCCGAACGAACTGAAGCGTCAGCAACGCGCCCTGTCGTACCACAACTACGCCCTGCCGCCGCTGTCGATGATCGCCAGTTTTGCCCTGGTCAACGGCGTGGACCTGCGCCAGGAAAACAACAGCGCGCTCAAGCGCCTGGGCGACAAGGTGCTGGCCGGGGTCAAGGACCCGGACATCTTCGAACAGAAGAACGGCAAGGAGCAGGACATGAAGGACTTGAAGCAGGACATGAAATTCGCCTGGCTCGAGCCTTTCTGCACCCTCTACACCTGTGCCCCGGAAGTGATCGAGCGCAAGCACGGCATGCAGCCGTTCAAGACCTTCCGTCTGGGCGGCGACCTGACCAAGGTCTACGACCCGACGCATGAAAAAGGCAACAAAGGCAGCTGACTAAACGCGGTAGGAAATGTGGGAGGGGGCTTGCCCCCGATGGCGGAGTAACAGTCGCCATCTGTGTTGAATGACACACCGCTATCGGGGGCAAGCCCCCTCCCACATTTTTGAGCCGGTTTCGTCAGTCGGAATGTTGTACCGCCCTCCCCGAATTTCGTGGGGGGTTTGGGGGGGCTGCGGCCCTTGACTGTTGGTTTAAACATGGAGAGATCGGGATGGTTTTCTCGTCCAACGTGTTCCTGTTTCTGTTCTTGCCGATCTTTCTCGGCTTGTACTACTTGAGCGGGCAACGCTATCGCAACCTGCTGCTGCTGATTGCCAGCTACGTGTTCTACGCCTGGTGGCGAGTGGACTTCCTGGCGCTGTTCGCCGCCGTCACGCTGTGGAACTACTGGATCGGCCTCAAGGTTGGTGCCGCCGGTGTGCGCACCCAACCGGCGCAGCGCTGGCTGCTGCTCGGCGTGGCCGTCGACCTGTGCATCCTCGGCTACTTCAAGTACGCCAACTTCGGCGTCGACAGCATCAATGTGATGATGAAGTCGGCGGGCCTGGAGCCGTTTATCCTCACCCACGTGCTGTTGCCGATCGGGATCTCGTTCTACATCTTCGAGTCCATCAGCTACATCATCGACGTGTATCGCGGCGACACCCCGGCAACGCGCAACCTGATCGACTTCGCGGCGTTCGTGGCGATCTTCCCGCACCTGATCGCCGGCCCCGTGTTGCGCTTTCGCGACCTGGCCGACCAGTTCAACAACCGCACCCACACCCTCGACAAGTTCTCCGAAGGCTGCACGCGGTTCATGCAGGGTTTCATCAAGAAAGTCTTCATCGCCGATACCCTGGCGGTGGTGGCCGACCACTGCTTCGCCCTGCAAAACCCGACCACGGGTGACGCCTGGCTCGGCGCGCTGGCCTACACCGCGCAGCTGTACTTCGACTTCTCCGGCTACAGCGACATGGCCATCGGCCTGGGCTTGATGATGGGTTTCCGCTTCATGGAAAACTTCAAGCAGCCGTACATCAGCCAGTCGATCACCGAGTTCTGGCGGCGCTGGCATATCAGCCTGTCCACCTGGCTGCGTGACTACCTGTACATCACCCTGGGCGGCAACCGCAAAGGCACGCTGACCACCTACCGCAACCTGTTCCTGACCATGCTGCTCGGTGGCCTGTGGCACGGTGCGAACATCACCTACATCGTCTGGGGTGCCTGGCACGGCATGTGGCTGGCGATTGAAAAAGCCATCGGCCTCAACACCGCGCCACGCAGCTTCAACGTGCTGCGCTGGGCCTTCACCTTCCTGCTGGTGGTGATGGGCTGGGTGATCTTCCGTGCCGAAAACCTGCACGTCGCCGGGCGTATGTACGGTGCGATGTTCAGCTTCAGCGAGTGGTCGCTGTCGGAACTCAACCGCGCCAGCCTCACCGGCCTGCAAGTGGCGACCCTGGTGGTGGCCTACGCAACGCTGGCGTTCTTTGGCCTGCGTGATTTCTACCGCAACCGCCCTGCCGAGAAATTCAAGCCGAGTGATCCGAGCCTGATCAAGGCAGTACCCGGCGACAACCCCGGCAGCATCCACGAGCCCGGCTTCAGCGTGGGCCGTGACGCTGCCGTGCAACCGGCCTACTGGACCGCTGACTGGCCACGCTACGCCATGCGCGCGGCGGTGCTGCTGCTGTTCGTGGCCTCGATCCTGAAACTGTCGGCGCAGAGTTTCTCGCCGTTCCTTTACTTCCAATTCTGAGGGAGCCGACCATGACCCGTTCATTACGCATCCTCTATATCAGCCTGTTCCTGGCGCTGCTGCTGGCACTGGGCGCCTGGTCGCTGCGCAGCTTCCTGGGCTTCAGCACCAATGCCGATGCCACTGTGCTCAACGGCCGCTGGACCAAGGCCGTCGAGACGCACTACGACGACGCGTTCCCGATCAAGCGCCTGGGCACCAACCTGTGGGCCGCGCTGGACTACAAGCTGTTCAACGAAGGTCGCCCTGGCGTGGTGCTGGGCCGCGATCACTGGCTGTACAGCGACGAGGAATTCAACCCCGCCGTCAACGAAGACCAGAACCTGCAAGGCAACTACGCGCTGGTCGAAGGCGTGCGCCAGAAGCTCAAGGCCCAGGGCATCCAACTGGTGATGGCGATCGTGCCGGCCAAGGTGCGCCTGTACCCCGAACACCTGG
Organism: Pseudomonas sp. 31 R 17; assembly: GCF_900004915.1. Taxonomy (NCBI): domain Bacteria; kingdom Pseudomonadati; phylum Pseudomonadota; class Gammaproteobacteria; order Pseudomonadales; family Pseudomonadaceae; genus Pseudomonas; species Pseudomonas sp. 31 R 17. The sequence goes on along the minus strand of NZ_CVTN01000065.1, from coordinate 126,109 downwards.
GTGAAGTGAAACCGGCAAGCATCCACGCCAACCTGTATCAGGACTTCCACGCCCGTGTCGCGGCAGACAACATCCCCGCCCCGGACCTGCTCGGCCCGCTGCAACAGGCCAAGCTCGCCGGCAAGCAAGTGTTCCTGCGCACCGACACCCACTGGACCCCGGACGGCGCGGAAATCGCCGCCAAGCAATTGGCCAGGGCGATTGCCGACAAGACCCCGCTGAGCGGCGAGCCGCAGCGCTTTGTCACCGAAGCGGAAAAGACCGAGCCGCATAAAGGCGACCTGCGCCTGTTCCTGCCCCTGGATCCGTTGTTTGAAAACCTGATGCCCCCCAAGGAGCCGCTGCAAAAACGCGTCACCCACCTGGCCGAAGAGAAAGGTGATGACGCGCTGTTCAGCGACAGCGAAACGCCGGTGGCCCTGGTGGGCACCAGCTACAGCGCCAACCCCAACTGGAACTTCGTCGGCGCCCTCAAGCAAGCCCTGGGCAGCGACGTGGTCAGCTACGCCGAAGACGGCCACGGCCCGATCCTGCCGATGCTCAGCTACCTGAAAAGTGACGACTTCAAGAACAGCCCGCCTCAGGTGCTGATCTGGGAATTCCCTGAACGCTATCTGCCCGTCAACAACGAAATCGGTGATGCCGACCCCGCGTGGGTTGCGCAGCTTAAACAAGCCGGTTCGCGCCAACAGAACATGGCAAGCAACACCCCTGCTTTTAAAAATCAGAAATCCGAGACGCCCGACCGGGCGCAAAACTGAAAGAGAGGTAACTCACATGACTTTCACTACAACTCCTCGTCGTCTCGCCAAGACCCTGGCTATCGCCGCCGGCCTGAGCTTCGTATCCATGTCCGCCTTCGCCGGTGGTGACGCCGCGCTCTACGGCCCAACGGCGCCGAAAGGCTCGAGCTTCGTGCGCATCTACAACGCCAGCAACCAGGAAGTCAGCGCCACGGTCGGCGCCACCAACCTCAGCGACGTTGCGCCACTGGCCAGCAGCGACTTCAGCTTCATGCCGGGCGGCGACTACAGCGCCAAAGTCGGCAGCCAGACCGTACCGGTCAAGCTCGCCGCCGATCACTACTACACCCTGGTCAACAGCGGCAGCGGCCAGCCTCAGTTGATCGAGGAACCGCCGTTCAAGAACAAGCAGAAATCCCTGGTGCGCGTGCAGAACCTCAGCGACAAGGCCCTGACCCTGAAGACTGCCGACGGCAAGACCGACGTGGTCAAGTCGGTGGCCGCCAAGGGCCGTGGCGAACGTGAAATCAACCCGGTGAAGGTGAGCCTGGCGTTGTATGACGGTGACAAGAAAGTCGGCGATGTGAAGCCGGTTGCCCTGGAGCGCGGTGAGGCAGCGGTGCTGTACGTCACCGGTTCCGGTTCAAGCCTGTCGCCGGTCTGGGTGAAACGCCCAGTGTCGACCCGCTGATTATTTCCCGAACTGAACGCAATCTACTGTAGGAGCGGGCTTGCCCGCGAGGAACGTCAACGATGACGCAGCGCCTTTGGTTTATCGCGCTGCTCTCAGGTTTTTCGCGAGCAAGCTCGCTCCTACAGGGGATCGAGGCGCCGGTTCGGACCGAGACAAAAACAAGAGTGAAACGACAAACCTTCGTAGCTCTGACCCAAACTGATTCAAGGAGAAACACCCATGATTCCAGTCATCCTTTCCGGTGGTAGCGGCTCACGTCTTTGGCCGCTTTCGCGTAAACAGTTCCCCAAGCAATTTCTGGCCCTGACCGGCGAGCACACGTTGTTCCAGCAAACCCTGGAACGCCTGGTGTTCGAAGGCATGGACGCCCCCATCGTGGTCTGCAACAAGGACCACCGCTTTATCGTCAACGAGCAACTGAGCGCGCGCAAGCTTGAGTGCCAGCGGATCCTGATGGAGCCGTTCGGCCGCAACACCGCGCCGGCCGTGGCCCTGACCGCGATGATGCTGGTCAATGAAGGCCGTGACGAGCTGATGCTGGTGCTGCCTGCCGACCACGTGATCGACGACCAGAAAGCCCTGCAACGCGCCCTGGCCCTGGCCACCGTGGCCGCCGAGCGCGGCGAAATGGTGCTGTTCGGCGTGCCGGCAACCCGTCCGGAAACCGGTTACGGCTACATCAAGTCCAGCAACGATTCGCTGCTGCCTGAAGGCGTAAGCCGCGTGCAGCAGTTCGTGGAAAAACCCGATGAAAAACGCGCCGTCGAGTTCGTCAAAAGCGGCGGCTACTTCTGGAACAGCGGCATGTTCCTGTTCCGCGCCAGCCGCTTCCTGGAAGAGCTGAAAAAGCACGACCCGGACATCTACGACACTTGCGTGCTGACCCTGGAACGCAGCGAGCAGACCGCCGACACCGTGACCTTCGACGAAGCCACCTTCGCCTGCTGCCCGGACAACTCCATCGACTACGCCGTGATGGAAAAAACCCAGCGCGCCTGTGTGGTGCCGTTGAGCGCCGGCTGGAGCGATGTGGGCTGCTGGGCCTCGCTGTGGGCGGTCAATGACAAAGACGCCAACGGCAACGTGAGCAAAGGCGACGTGGTGATCCAGGACAGCCGCAACTGCATGGTGCATGGCAACGGCAAGCTGGTCTCGGTGATCGGCCTGGACAACATCGTGGTGGTGGAAACCAAGGACGCGATGATGATTGCCCACAAGGACAAGGTCCAGGGCGTCAAGCAGATGGTCAACACCCTCAACGAACAGGGCCGCAGCGAGACCCAGAATCACTGTGAAGTCTATCGTCCGTGGGGCTCCTACGACTCGGTGGACATGGGCGGGCGTTTCCAGGTCAAGCACATCTCGGTCAAGCCGGGCGCCTGCCTGTCGCTGCAGATGCACCACCACCGCGCCGAACACTGGATCGTGGTCAGCGGCACCGCTGAAGTCACCTGTGACGACAACGTGTTCCTGCTCTGCGAGAACCAGTCCACCTACATCCCGATCGCCTCGGTGCACCGCCTGCGCAACCCGGGCAAGATCCCGCTGGAGATCATCGAGGTGCAATCGGGCAGCTACCTGGGCGAAGACGATATCGAGCGCTTCGAAGATATCTACGGTCGCTCCACGCCGATTGAACGTGGCGTGTCGGTGAAAACTATCGCGCAGTAAAACAGTCGTACAAGAAGCCCTCACCCAGCCCATTGCGTCCCCTATCCGCAGTGGGTTGGGTGGGGGCTTTTACCTGACGGTTCACTGGCCGCCACCAATCATCTCAGCGCCCATTGGGAGAGCGAACTCATCAGACTTCTGCCGGGCTTTATGCCCACCACGTAGACCGCTCCTTTGATATGGCGGTTTGCGCCAGCTTCGGTGACATTCCGTTTAACGATCGAGTATCCACGCTTCTTGAGTTGCACAACCGCCAGATCAAGGTAAGGCTGATGCGCATTGTAAAACCGCACCTCGCCACCGGGCACGAGCAACTCATTCGCGGCGTTGAACCATACATCGAAGTGATTTTGCGTGAAGGGGTGTCGCGGTCCTCGGTTCAAGTACTCGAAGCTGACCGTATCGAATTGACCAGGCCCATTTATTCCGAGGGGAGTACCTTTGTATAAGGTGAAGTCAAACGCCAGGTCAGGCCGGGCGCCACTGTCGATATCCACCGTAAAGTCCCGCGCATGTGTGCTTCCCAACGAGCAGGAAGTGCCGGAAAACCCCATGACGGTGGTGCCTTCAGGACTGGCACCGCAACCCACCACCAGGTTGCGTTGACCGGGTGGAACCTTGCGCAAGTACCGCTGAATGGTCCATCTGGGCTTGCCATCGACTGCCGGCAGCGCGGCAGCGCCTTCGGGTGACAGGGCGGTAGAGGAGGATGAAGCGGCTCCCGGCGCCTCCTGCTCCCGTTCAGGGCTGCTGACCACTTCAGCGGGTTCATACGGTACCGCGCCATTGACCCACTCTTTGACCAGCCCACTATTGTCGCGGTAAACCAGCGGCCGATTACCCACCATGCAATAAAGATTCAACCCGTCGACGGTGCCGGCCGGATCCGCCGCCGACCACCGCTGTAACCCGCATAGGTAATAACGTCGACCAAAATAATAGAGGCCTGTAGCGTCCTGCTCCTTGCCCGAATAACGCAACGTGCGATAACTCTCCTCGCTCGAATCACCTCTCTCGGCGAACGCGGTACTGCCAAACGGATGATAAGTCTCGCGACTGATGACCCGCGCTTCACTGTCCAACTCCAGCGAACAGGAGCCCAGGTGGTCACTCAGGTTGTAGCGGTACTGATCTTTGGCAAGCTGCCTCGGTGGTGGGGTTTCCCAGTGCAGCACCTGCACGGTCTCCCGCCCAACCTGCACCTTGATGACCTGCATCACGTCGGCATCGACGCGGCGAACCTCCAGCCCCGCTGGCAAGTAGCGCGTTTCGCTGATCACGGTACGCGTGTTGGTCTGGCTCGAAGAGATTTTACGTTGGCGCATACCGTCGGCACCGTAGACGTAGCGCTCGGTGTCATCCAGGCCCAGGGTGCGTTCCACGGTATGCACGTGGCTCAGTTGATTACGCGCATCCCAGCTCAGTGTGCGGCCCCGATCCAACACCAACAGGTTACCGTTGGCATCGAAGCCTTCGGCGATCTGCGCTTCAGTCGGCGGCCTCCCCCCCACCTCGGGCAAGCAGCGATTACTGTGCCTGGCCGCCGTCAACACCCGCCCATGTTGCTGCGGGCCATGGTGAATCAGCTCCAACAGATTAGCGCCAGCGTCATAACGATAGGTTTGACGATAGTTAGCCACGGCAGCTGGGTCTTCGATATGGGCCGGTCCGCGATTAGCGCTACCGGCCTCCCAGCCGGTGGCTTCGATCAACTGGTAAAGGCTGTCATAGGTATAGCGGTTGATCGGCTCGATGCGTTGGTTGGCGTAGAAACGAACCGGCAGGGCTTTGTCCTCGATGCTCAGGATATTGCCTACTGGGTCATAGACGTAGCGCAAATCCTGTAGCGGTTCGTCGCCAGGTCCTGCAGCCCACAGACGGATCAATCGCCCGTTTTTCGGGCAGTAATCAAACCGACTGGTGACCTTGTTGCCTGCCGTTTGCCGTTCGACCTGCCCTTGCGCGTTATAGCAAATTTCATGCACCAGCCGTTGAGGGACAGTCGCGTTTTTCAGCTGCAGCCAGGCCTCGCGCAACTGGCCGTCGATGGTGTGATTGAAACGCTGCCGATTACCCTGCGCATCGGTTTGCTCCAGCACATTGCCCAGCGGGTTGAACTGCAAAGTACTGCGAGCACCGGCTGCTCGCTCAAGCAAATCATCACGCTCATCAAGGGGCAGTGGCCAGTCGGGCACGTCCAGGCGTTGCAGAAAGTGTTGATGCTGCTCCAGCACCGCGCCGGCTAAGCCGAACTCATTGAAATGCTGTGTTCCGGCAGGATTATCGTGGCGAATCAACTGGCCGCACTGATTATGCGCGCCGAAGTGCGGCGCGGCCTCGGCGTAGTGCAGGCGTTCAACGCACGCGGCCTGCTCGAACACCGCCACAGGCCTGAGCAACGTATCGTACTCAATCCACCGCTCATTGCCGCGGGCATCCCACCCGTGTACCTGTTGACCAGCCTCTGCAAACAGACTGGCCCGCCACCCCGCATCAACACTGTCGGAGCCCAACACCTTGTTGCTGAGCGAATACACCCGCGTCAGGTTGGCCGGTGCCGTAGGTTGCGCGACTAAACGCGGGTCCCATTCAGCCACGACGCGACCGACACTATCGATAACACTGCGATTGACCCGTGCCTGAGCCGGTGCCAGCGCACTGTCGCGCCAATAGCTCACGGCGCGAACCGTGAGGCCGCGAGGGTCACGAACACTCAACCCCGGTGTCTGCCGATGTACCGCCGGCGCGTTCATTGCAGTGTCTCCCCCTGAGCCTCTTTCATCGCCATCACCTCTGCATAGGTGTCGTTTTCATCCTCGTAAATGCTGTACCAAGGCCAGTAGGTATGACGCCGCAGGTAATCTTCCTGGGCGAGGACGGTGCGGGTAGGCCGGCCTAACGGGTCATAGAATTGGCGATCGCTGTAACCATGCTGCCTGAAACTGACATCGTTGATGTAGCGATGATGATCGGCAAAATAGGGCCGGTACATGCGCACGGCCAGCCCTTTGTTGTTGTACTCGATCCGTTCGCTGACCCGCCAACGCGCGACATCCTGCACCATCACCGGCCGGCCTTCGTCGTCAAGGGCCAATGAACCATCGTCCTGCACATGGTAGGCGTACCCGCGCTCGACCTTTTGCTTGCTCTGCAAGGCGCGCCCGAAACCGTCCCAGCAGTCCAAGGTGATGCGGATCTGTTTTTCCGGGTCGAGCGGGTAGCGATCAGCCTGCAAGCTCACGGCATGCACAGGCTCGCGACGCACCTGCGGGATCAAGTTCAACAGGCGTTGCTGCGCGGGCGTCAACGCATCGGATGGCAACAGCAGGCGGGCAGGCGCACGAATATGCCCACTGGGCAGCAGGTCGCCGCGTGCCACGCATTCGTCCAACCATTGGCGGTCCTGCAGGTCGGCGTCGGGCACCCTGCCCATCCAACTGAACGGGTCTTCAAAGTGCGCAATGGCGGCATCCTGCAAAGCAGTGTCCGCCGCTTCAATGACCTGGCTCGGCGTGCTGCCCAGGAGGGGCAGGTAGTCACTGAGCGGTGCAAAACCCACTGCGGCTCCCAGTTCGGTACCGTAGAAACTGCTGGCGATCACCTGGCCAAACGCGCCGAAAAGCACCTCCCGGGTGTTTTGATTGGGGTCGATCACTCGCGCCGGTTGCAGCAAGCGGTAGTCGATCGAATCGACATACGTCTCACAGCCGTCAGGTAGGTGTACGCGGGTATTCAGGCACCCATAGGGGTCGTAGCTCAATTGGGTCACACCATGACTGCGGGTTTGCTGCACAGTGAGGGTGTTATAGAAACCCGCAAGGCCAGCGTAGGTATTGAACCCGCGCTTGACCGACCACAATGACGCTTGCGCCCGAGCAATCGACGGCAACACCAGACGCATTTTGTGGTAGCCGACTTCCAGGAGCTTTTGCTCCAGGTCGAACGGCATTTCACCTGCGTCGTTGCGCAGCAAGTCGTAGGCTTTGAGCGCCGTCTCATCCAGTTCGGCAATTTCCAGCTCGTCGGCCAAGGCCAGAAACGTGGCCTCGCCATCCGGTGATGGGTGAATCCCGGACCGGTCCCGATAGCGTTGCACCGACTGCCCCACCAGCGTACGTTGAGCCTTGGGGTTCAAGGGGTTCACGTCGGTTTGCGCGATGAAGGCCTCATAGCTGATCGCTTTGGGTTGCAAGCCTTTGGGGCCAGGCCCTTTACCCAGTACCAGCGCGTTTTCCCGTTGCTGGAAAGGCAGGTGCAAACGCCAGCCCTGGGGGTCTGTCAGGTGGATATACTGCGCCAGGTTTTCACTCAGGTAATAAACCTGCTGCGCCGCGTCATGGGCATCACACCACCAGCGTTTCTGCGGTGCGATTTCATTCGGGTCCAACTGGCAGGCTGGATCATCCTGGGCCGTCAGGCGCCGGGCATAACTGACCCTGACGCCATGGGTCAGGCTGCCAAAGGCATCCCAGCGCAGGTTGATCTCGTGCTGGCACTGCGGGTCATCTGCCTGTTGTTCGTACTGGTAGGCAATCGACTCCAGGGCCAAAGCCAGCATCACTTTATAGGGCGCAAATTGACCGCCCACTGGCCGGTCCAGCACGCGTATCAGGTAGCGACTTTGCTCTACCGCATAAGGGACGTCGCAGGCGTTGCGCCCCCCATAGGTTTCCACACGCATTACCTGGCCCGCCAGCGCTTGGAGCATGCCCGGTAAGTCATCGGTCTTGGGGACGACGAGTTCATCGACACCATCGGCCTCGTGATAACAGCTGAGCAAGGTTGCACCCAAGGGGTGGGCCGCCTGATCGCCGTGGAAATAATCATCGCCGGCCGGGTCAATCGCCTGTCCGACATGAAACCAGGTCTTGCGCAACACCGGTTCACTGAAGCCCGACTCCCGTAGCTCCTCGTCAGCAACGTCGGCGTCTGTCTCCAGGAGCAGGGCAAAACCTCGAAAGGTTCGCAGTAGACCGTCGTAAAAGCCTTTTCGATATTCGAAACGTTGCGTCAGCCGATTACGGGTGATTTCGTCAAATTGAACCTGCTCGCTCACCACCGGCACGGGGAAGGGTAAACGACACACGGCCGGTTGGTTGCTAGCGAGCAATTGCTGTTTCTCATCCAGCCACTCCTGGGCCGAACTGCGATATTTCACGCTCGCGGCGGCGCCCAGGTTGTTATTGGTGGCACCTAACAAATAGGGTTTGGCCGCGACAAAGTCATACCGCCAATGCCTGGGCGACATATGCGGCACCGTCAGCACCAGGCTGGAGCAGCCCAGCCCTTGCAGGTCGGCGGTGCTCACCTGGCAAAAGCGGTCGTAGAGAACGCCTTCGGGCCAAGGGAGCTCAACGGCGGCATCGAAGCCGTTGCCACCACGGTTCATGAATACCAGCGCGCATTCAGCCTTCAAGTAGATCAGGTCAGCGGCCCCGGAGCCGTCCAGATCCGCCAGCAAGACCCGCGACGCATCGAACGCGTCATAAGCAAAATCCAGGGCGCTGAACGTGAAACCTTTGCCGAAGCGGCCCCGTCCCAGGTTGGGCCAGCATTCAAGCTGGTTGTGGCGGATGCGGATCAGATGCTGCTGGCCGCTGCCGAGCACGTCACTGAAGGCGACCAGTTCGGTGGGGGCGTTACTGATCAATGGCAGATCATCCTCGTCTGCCTGACGCGAAACCTGGGTCGCGGGGGCAAAACCGGCTCGCCGCAGGTTGGCATACAAACGCACACTGCGCGGGCCAATCATCGCCAGGTCAGACAAGCCCGCCCCCACCAGGTTGGCCAACTGCCCCTGAGGATGGAAAAACTCGTGAGGGACAGCGTCCAAGGTCGCGAAGTTCGACCAGCTGCGGTCCGGGTTGCAGGTAAAAAAACCACACAGCCCCGGCTGGGCGACGAGCCATTCAAGGCAGCCATCACCGGTGATGTCGCTTAAAAACTGCCGGGGTGCCTGCAGGCGGTCGGCTACCGGAATCTCTGGCAACTCATGCCAATCGTCATAGGCCACTTCGTCGAGGTCGCTCGTAGCCTTCGCCCGCATGGGCGCACGGTAGTACCAGGCTTTGTCATCCGTATACAAAATGCCCGGCAGCCCCTCGCCGTATAGGTCGACGAACTGATAACGCTGGCCGTCGCTAAGGCCCGGCATTTTTTCGAAGGCTTGATAGCGCCGGGGGTCGGGCGCGAGTTCGAACCGGTTATAGGTGAACTCCAGCGGTGGCCGACTCTGTATCTTTCCCTCTCGGTCAACGGCCTGTTCATGGGCCGCGTGCAACAGGCTATAACCCAGTGACGATGGCCGATACTCCAGCACCAGCCGGCGCACCAGCACGGGCGCCGGGCCCATATCCGGCTCCTCGGGAAAACAATGGAACATCAACACTTGCCGACACAGTTGCCGCGTCCTGAGCTCAAACCCATAGGCATAGCTGGAAAACGGATCGCCGCGTCCAGGCCATGCCGAGGTGGCCTCATAAGGAGGCACGGACAAGAGGGCAGCAGAACGTTCTCCATGGTCGAACACCAGGTGAAAGTGCCATAGCACACCTTGCCAACCGTCAATGCGCCACGCGTACAGTTGGTCATCTGCCAGCGCGTTACCGTAAAGCACCTTGCTCAAATAACGCTGGGCACTGATGCCATCGTCGGCCTGGTATTGGTAGACAATATGCTCGCCACGAGGGTTGAGGCTTTCATCCAGCAGCCACGCCCCTACACGTGCATCATCCAGCGGATCGACACGTCGCGAAGCCGCCGTTTTACCGTACACGTGCAGATTGCCGTCCGCACTGTGAATCAGCCAGAACCCTGCCGGGTCGGCGCTATCGGACCAATGCTCGATCAGTGCAAATGCGCCTTCGATGCGAGGCCAGTGACGTACCACGGTGTAAGGCCCTACCGGCAAGCCGTTATAGGCCGTCACGACCCGTGAGAGCTGTGCGCCCGTCGTCGGGTTGCGCTCCGGCATCCAGGGCTCCCCGTCCGGCCCCAGGATCACATCTTTATCGGTGTAGGCCGGCACCCCTGTGGACGTTCGTCGAGTGATCGCATTGGGCGTCTTGCTCCAACCGATGCCGAACGGGCTGTTGCCGCCGCTGCTGCTGTAACCCAGGGCCAGATCCGGGGCGAAACCTCGACCGACAGAAATCGGCAAGGGCAGCTCGAACGATGCGTCACCGCTGGTACCGATCGGCCCCAGGCCGTTGCCGATACTTTGGATAGCGCCGCCACCCTTGGGCAGGGACGGCGCGGCGATCTGCACAGACTCGTGGTTGTTCAGCATGCCGTCCTCCTAGCCAGCCTTGGCCGTGTAATCCAGTTTCAGGATGATATCGGTCAGCGATTTGAGCTGGCGTTCTCGCGCCACAAGGTCGGTAGAGGTGAATTCCAACGCCCAGCGTGAAATGGCGCCCGTACCTTCAAAGGGCAAGTAACGGTCATCGGTGAAACTGAAGGTGAACAGCCCGTCGTCATCCACCCCGCCAGACAAGACGATTTGCTGACTGGCGCGCAGGTTTTCCTTAAGGGTGTCGCCTATCTGCACGGCGCTGTAGGTTTGGGTCAAGGTGGCGTGAATGTCTTCGTAAGGCCCCAGCAGCACCGGCAACGACACGCTGATACGCCTGACGCGACGCACGGTATGCCCTGGGTAATTGCTGTCGAACATCGGCTGGGTCAACTCGAAATCGGCGCGGCCGTTGTCTATCAGGCCAAGCAGGATGGTGTCCCAGTCCTGATTGATGGCGGAGTTCGGATCCTTGGCCTTGAGTTGACGCAGAGACACCGTTTTGGTGATTTCCAGCAGTCGCTCATTGCGGCTCAGATACGCCGACTCCATTTTCAACAATGACAATTTCAACGCCTCGCCGGCGCTCAGGCCTCGATAGCTGTCCTTCCAGACACCCGCCTGGATAAAGCGTGTGCTGAAGTCGGCCAGTTCAAATTGCCAACAGGCTTCAGCGGCCAGGCACAGCGCCAAGGTGGCATCGTAGGCCTGGTAATAGAAAGTCGCGAACTGGTCGTTGAGCCATTGATAGAGTTGCGCATTGCTGAAACGCGTGCGTAGAAAATCGTAGCTGGCCAGTGCCTGATCCTGGGCGGTGCGGGACTGGTTCAATTGGAGAGTGGTGGCACGAACCTGCGCTTCAAGCACCTGCATCTGAGCCTCGATCTGGGTAATTTCCAACGCGGCTTGATCACGGGCTTGCATCCATTCCTGGTGGCGGCGGCGGAAGTGTTCAGTGCGATCCGCCGCTTCCGCGGTACCATGGAGCCTTGTGGCTGCGGCTGCGGAAAAAGCACTGACCATTTCGGCAACGCCCTCCAGGCGCCACCCGCCGGAGGACCCTACAGCAATAATACCGCCGGCCATGCCTGCAATAGCCCCACCGCCAGCGCCGAACGCATTGGGAGGGGCCTTCATGGCGGCGCCTACGGCCCTGGCTGCGTGACTGACGCCGTCTGCCACCTGACCAACCAGGTGCAGCGACGCTGCGGTGACTTCAACGACGCTCACCACCTCATCGGCCAACTTACTGTAAAATCTCAAGCGCCCCTGGGCCAGCGCCTTACTCGCCTCCAACGCTTTTTTCTGCTCGGCATCGATTCTTTGTGCCTGTTCTTGCAGGTCCACGGCAAATTGGGCGAACTCCCACGCCTGGTGGTATTGCAGTTCTTGCAGCTGCGCCTGCTCCTTACGTTCAATCAACGACAACAGGTTACTGCCGAACTGAATCAGGGTTTCCACTGCACTGCTGGCACGGTTGTGCATCACGCTGAACCGGTAGTGCGGTACCTCCTGGGCCAACAACCGCACAGCACCACCAGAGGCCGCGCCCTGGCCAAACGCAGCCAACAGGTCGCGCGGGTTCAAGGGGGCGGCGAACAGCGGCAGCATCAAGGGTTTGCCATCCAGCGTACGGTTGTTACGCAGGTTCTCCAGGCGCGCCTCGGCGATATCCCAGCTCTGCACCAGCTCACGGTTGAAGGGCAAGCGCAGGTAGGCGTTATCCAGCTCAAGCAATGTTGGGTCAGGCGCAAAAGTGCGCAGGTACAGCGGCGGTTCGGCAAACTGGTAAAGCGACTCGCCATGGTTGGCCGCAGCGCTTTCTTCGCGCAGTTGGTCCTGCCGAATCAGGCGCTGTTCGAACTCGCGCAATGTTGGGTTGCTGGCGTCGCTCAAGGTTTTCAGGGACATGGGTTGCCAATGAGACACCACCTTGATATCCGGGCGCGGCCCCAGCAGGTCAAGGACGCGCACATACCACAGCTTGGCTTCTGCGAGGCTGTCGGGGGTCAGCTGCCGGTAGGCGGCGTCGCCCCGATCCAGCAGGTTCTTGATGTAGAACATGTAGATCGCCTTGCGATAACGCACCGGGTGGCTGCTGGCGATACCGTCCGGGTCGGCAGGTTTGCGCGTGACATAGTCCATTTCCACCGGGTCATCCATCAATGGCCGTACGTTCCAGTAGTCCGGGCGGCCCTTCTCGTCTTTTTTGCGCGAGGGGTCGAAGATAAAGCTCAGCCACTGTTCGGCGCCCTCGAAGTTCTGCTCCTGGTTCAGGCGATGGCTGACCATGAAGGGCAGGTGCAGGAACAGCTCCCAGAAATACAATCCATTGGCACCGTGAAAATCCATCTGGTTAATCATTGCAGGTGGTTCAAGAGGGGGCTCCTCAAGGAGCTGGGTGCCCCAGGACAGGAGGTTTTCCAGGGCGATATTCGCGCGGTTGATCAATTCGCGTGCAAACAGGGTGTTCATGCGGATGGGTTGGCGTGGGGCGGTGCCGGCGTCGTTTAGGTTGATGCCCGAGTCGGTGAAGTCGATAAATTCGGCGGCGCCCAGAGTTGGGCTGACGCGAGTGTTGATACGAGGGGCAATCAGCGGTGTGGTGACTTGGGTGACAAGCTCCAGTTCTACGTAGGTCATTTTCAGGGCATGTCCCAAGACCGCCCAAGTGACATTATCAAATACTTTGATGCCATGGATAATCGGGATTTTTTTCGAACCGGTAGGCCAGGTGCCAGGCCAATCAGGCAACAGGGTCTCAGGGTTAATGGGGAGCTCTAGTGTATGGGTATCGGGAGGATTTATTACTGGAAAACCGGCTGAGTACCAAAGCGACTGCGCGCCGGGGTTAGCTGGCATCGGATCACTCAGATTCACAGGCCGAAGAATAACGTGTTGGAAGGAATAAATACGAGGTTTTATAAACTCCAAGGTATCAGACCAAAAAACCTCCCCCCTCAAGTTCCCCTTAATCCTTTTTGCTTGAAAATCTGGCCGATCAAAATATTTTCGCCGCGCACTTTTAAAAACCTTAGAGGCTATTGATATAAAGCCGTTTGCATCCGGCACACCAAGAGTGCAATGCAAAAGATCTGGCGTATCACGTAAAAAATCACGCACTACATATTCTACTATCCCACCGCAATAAATAAATTCAAATCTACATTCCCCCCCGGACGCAAACAGCTGACCACTCAACACTTGAATTCTCGAGCCCTCCAAAAGCACCTCATAATCACTAGTCGATTCTGGAATTGCGGGAAGAACCAATTCAAGCTTATATCGATCATTCGCCAACCAATAATAAGCCTCCATAGTAAACGTCACAGTTCGCATTGAAAAAGAAGCCGAGACTTTAGAGCTGAAGTTAATTACATTTTTAATCTTATCAAATACAACATCAACGCCACGGATCGGACTAACAATCGCAACTTGCCTCCCTTCAAAATCCCAACCATCCAAATTTTGATGCGGTCGATGCGACTCAACACTTTTCACCGCTATACTCAGCCCAGGCACCTCGAACTGAAACCCCCCTTTATTATCCTTAGCAAATAGCCGCCCCACCTTCAAGACATGCAGTTTTTTGATCTCCGTACTATCCCCGACAATGGGCACATACCCTCGGCTGGGAAACAGCGCCGTTATATTAAAGTTTTTGTCGATCATCGCTGTTTTTAAAAACGCATATTGATCCGCCGCCCCGTCCATCGCATTACCTGCGATATACCCTGCATACATAGCCACAAACAGCGAGTCCGGCATCGTCGAACTGTCGGCCACGGCAATGCTATCAACCAACTCCGCCAAATCCATAGTCTTGAACAACGGCGACTCACTCCAGGCTTCAATGACGGTTTGCGGCACACTCCAACTGCCATCGTATTTTTTATAAACCATGTTCAAACGCAACATCGGATTACTGTGCACCTTGGTTTCCGGTGACCCCACATCAGGCGGCTTGGGTGTACCTGGGAGATAGCCCTGTACAACCGTCATGCTGGCCGGACTGTTATCGACACACTCCACCCAAAATACAAATATGCGGTTATTGAACAACACCGGCCGGATCGTGCGCTCAATGGCACTGGCCGAAATCGGCAGGTTAGCCTTGTGCCAGTCCGACCACGCCCCCGGCTGCGGATAATCGAACTTTGGCCGGTCGGGGTCCGAGCCGTTGAGGTTCACGTAAGTACGCTGGGACATATCCACCGAGCGCCAGTAGTACACACTCTCGGCCCGGGACTTGCCAATGAAGTAATACATGCCGTTCTTGAAATCGGCGGTATTGATGTAACCATTGATAATAGTCAGGTTGGCCACTTCCTCAAAACTGGCCAGATAAGACAGCACCGCCTCTTGCGTCGTGTCGATATGGATCCTGTTCTGATTAAGGTCGTTTTCCAGCTGCTGGAAGTACTTGGATTTGGTCAGGCGCAACGAGGGGTCGATATACAGTTCCGGGTAATAGCTCAACTGCTGGTTGGCCGCCCAGATCGGGTACTGGCTGTTGATCTCGCGCCATTGACTGACCAGATGATCTTCCATTACCTCGGTTTCATAGCCAGGCTCCATGCCCATCAGCGCGGCATTGATGTACTGCTGAATACTGGCGATGGCCGAGGCCACCGGGCTGGTGGGCACGGCCTGGCTGACCTGCACATCCAACAGTTTGTATTGGTAGAGATCGTTGGCGGTCTTGATTTTTTCGCTTAACTGCGCGTTGACAAACTCCGGGGCATTGGGCACCACCTCATCCAGATAGTAGGCCACCAAGGCATCGCGCAGGGTTTCGTTGAGCTGACTATCGATTGAGCTGGACATGCTCGCTCCTCATTCATCGTGAAAGTGTGCAGGCGCTCAGCGCCGGGCAGCCATGACCGCATCGCCTACCGTTTGCCAGGCCGTACCTGTACTGTCGCCGTGCAGGGCGGTGGCCCTGAGCAAGTCCGCCGCAGCCAGGCCACTGGCGGCACAGGTGGCCTGGCTGCGCAGTATCCAGTCGATGTCGGCCATGGAGCAGGCGCGTTTTTGCGCCAGCTGTTGGAAAAGGTGATGCACTTCGTCGTGCTGCCACCCCACCAACCGGGCCAATACGGAAGCGGCCTGGTCGCTGACCGCTGCGCGCAACGTTTTGTTTTTGAGCGCTGTTTTCCCAGGGTTGGCCGCAATGAAGTAACCCAGCAACGCCTCTTCCGCCTGGCTTTGGCCATGAAACCACTGGCTGTAGCGGCTCAGCAGGTAGAAACTCTTGAGGTTCAACTCCAGATTTTTACCGGGGACTCCCAGCCATTGGGGGTTAAGCAAAAATACACGCAAGGCACTGGTGCTCAACCGCAGGTCCATCACCACTTTGCCATGGCGCAGGACTCGCTCGAATTGACTGAGCAACGAGTCGGTAGCGCTTGCGGTAGCCAACCCCAACACCGCGGACAACAGGGTGTGAACCGAGGTCTGCGCCCAACGTAATACAACCTGGGTGCGGTCCATCGGCAGGTTGATCATTTCTTGTACCAAACCTTCGATCAGCCGCAGTTGGCGGTCATGGCCGGCCAGTAGCAGGTCAGTAAGTACCGCTACGCTCTTCTCGCGCTCATGAGGGAAGAGGTTCAGTTGCCCCACCCGGTATTCAATAGCGCCTTGCAAGTAGTGATGGGGGTCTTCGAGACCTGTGAGCGGAACAGCGTTCACCAGCCCCTGCGGGTCCAGCAAATACTGCAGCACTTCACGCCATTTGATGGGTTCTCTTGCGCCGGCGGAGCTGGGGCGTTCATAGACAGGCAGATTCAGCGCCGAGATCTGCTCGTCGGTAATCAATACCTCTCGCGTCGCGGCAGCCAATAGACCCAAGCGGTCCACCATACCCTGGGGCGGCAGGTAATCCCCGGGCTCCAGGCCCAACGCGCGCCGTACCGCGGTAACGCTTTGCTTGCTGTCCTTGAGCCAATTTACAGCCCAATCCATCTGCATCAACACATCGAGCACGTCAGGCGCGGGCTCCAGGGCATTCTCTTCCCAAACCTCTACCGTCGGCAGAAGTTTTTTGGGCAGCGCGCCGCACTTCACTTGCAGGTCGTGAATGGAAGACGATTGGTCGGTTATCACTTCCCATGCGGACCTTGAAAGGGTTTTGCCGCTGAGCGACAACGTCCCACCCGCGCTCAACGGTTCAAGCGTGAGCGTGCTGCCATCAAGATTACGCACGAAGCTTACTTCGTCTGAATACTGCGGCTGCCGCTCCAGAGTAAACACCCGCGTGCCAGTTGCTGCTGCAAAATCGGTCCCCGCCAGCACAAACAAGGCGGAACCTGGCAGCAACCGCAATAAGTTTCCTTCTTGCGCAGCATCGACCACCAGCACCAGCCTGATGCTCAGATCATTGTCTCCGCGCGCAGCCAATGACCATGTACTGAAGGACGACAAGGAGGGTTGCAGCAGGCGCCCGGTACAGAGCAATCGCTGGTACTCCACCCCTCCCAGCATATCCACCAAGCCCCAGCTTTCCTCCGCAGACAGACCAAACATTTTCGCAATACGCGCCTGACGGTAGAGAGATGACAGGGTGCCAAGGTCACGGAGTAACGGCCCGACAAAATCCTTCGTTTGGCCGGCCAAGCGAAAAAGCGATGACTCTGTAGGCTCAAGGCCGAGCGCGACACAGAGTTGTGCCACGATTTTTTTGTTCGCAGCGTCTGTCCCACGGACATTGAAGGGGGCTCGATTAAGCACCAATGGCGTATCGAACAGCGCAGAAGGATTAAAGACTTGGTCAAACAGCGGCACCCTGTCACCCGTGGCGTAAGGCGTGAGATCGTGGAGGAACGCTGCAAATTCTTCGGGCTGGATGCCATAACGTCGGCTGAAATAGCGATAAACACCCAGGACCCGCAGGGTATTGGTGTTCAGGTCCATGGTCAGGTTGTGTTCACCCTCACTGCGGATGGCGCAGATGAGCAGTGTGTCCAGTTCGGCAAAGGACAGGTTCATACCCAGGTCCTTTTGCAGCCAGCGCTGCAGCCGAATCATCCGTTGCAGGCGGTCGAACCGCTGAGGGGAGGTTTTAGTCAAGTACCAGACCGTGCGGTTAGCGGTCGTGGTTTCCCTGAGGTCCATGGAGTTGTCGAATTGGTCCGCACGAGTAGAGCCAATGGTTACAGGCACACCGCTGTCATAACGCTCACTGCCATGGCCGTTGACGTAACACGCGCCATAGTGAGAGGCGTGCGGGTATGCCTTGTCGATTGCGCTCCCCGTCCACTGTGGATTGCCGCTAGGGCAGTTGGGGGATACACGGGGGAAATACTGACGCTGAGATATAAGCGCCTCGACCTGCTCGGCATCCAGTTCCGTGCGCTGCATGAAGGTCTCGAGCTGCACCAGTGGGCTGTCAATGTCACTAAGACCTTGAAGACCGTAATTGTGCTGAAAAAAAGCCTGCTGCTCGGCGGTCCACGTCACGTACTCATCCAGGACAATGGTGAAACTGAGTACCGCCAGTGAAACTGGCTGAGTGGTAGTACCACTGGTGCTGGTGACGGTAAATGAGGCTCGATAGCCTGGTTCGATTGGAAACGGCCCTTCTCCCCCCCAGCGTATAGCCGTGCAGATCGTTGTGGTGTTCGCAGGGTGAAGATAATTAGGTGTCCATAATCCAAACGTGCTCGTATACCCTGGCCACGATGAATTAATCCAGAAAAGCCCCTCGCGTTTAGCACCTTCAGGCCCCGAGAATTCAATAGCTGCGGCAGCAGTCAATTGCACATTGCTGACGAAGGTTTGCGCCTGAGGATCAACACTCTTCAAGCTTGGCTGCGGGGGGATCAGTAAACCAACCCTGATGGCCGAGTGCGGACTCAGATGGGAAGTCCCCGGCCCCCTCCAGACCCCCGTCAGCTCAGCCTTAGAGAGATAAAACGTCGTAAACAACGACGGTTCGATCAACAACTGCTGCTGCTGAGGACTCAGACCCGACATCAACAGTTGCGCTTGCGCTGCGGCATTCTGCACCACGCCATAATCGTTCAAGCCCCTTTGGCTGATGGGCAACTGCAAGCTGATTCGATAGCTCAACTCCCCCAGCTCAAGCTTCTTTTCGGCCAGGCCCAATCGGCATTGGTGGTGAGGGTAGTAATACGGGAACATGAACGGATAGCGCCGCTCGGCCAGTACCTCGTAGATGGGTTTGTTCTTATCCGGCATCCCACTGCGGTAGCGGGTGATATCGGCCATGAGGATCTCATTGACCAGTTCCAGCATCGGCCTTGGGGTAAAGGTGCTGTGCTGGTCAATGATCAGCTCCTGCAAATCGCGCCGCCGAGTCTCCAACAGGATCTTGGGCCGAGTGCCCTGGCCGGAGCCCTCCAAGGTGCGCGTGGCGAAACGATATTGAGCGCAGAGGTAAGACACCGGCGAGTCGACCGCCGCTATATCGCCCACTTTGCAGAACTCATCCCAGTTTTCCTTGAACAGGTTAGGGAAACTGGGCCCGACATCGACCAACGCACGCACACCGGTCCGCATACCCGGATCCTGGGCTCTCCCGCTAGACACTCGGTGTTCACGGTACAGCCGACCAATCTGCACCGCGTAGCACATGGCATTGTCATAAGCCACCTCGCCATCCGCCTCGCAGATCTCACCCAGACGTTGCACGAAGTGAGGCTTGGGTTGGGCAATGATGTCGAACACCGACTCCATACCCAACTGCTGCATCGCGTTGATGAAGCTGACTTTTTCCAGATCCTCTACCTGCAGTTCTGGCTCATCTACTACAAGCGTGCGTAGCAGACGGTCACTTCTCGATTCGTTGTCCATGCCCGCGTATTCCTTCAGATAGAGATACACACCGATATGTCCAACAAACTGAGCGCCACACGAAAAAAAAGAACCTGTGAGTTCTGACAGTAGCGACGAACGGCTTGGCGTTGGTTGAGGCGTCGATTGATGGTGCGCAGGCAGATGCTTCTGCTCAGTAAGTAAGCCATCGCGGGCTTGCCTGCGAATGCGTCCGGCCGGACAACGCAATGCTCCAGGTAACCAATCCAACCTACGCTTAAGTTAGGATGCTCGCTCCCTATGCGAGGTGGTCTCCATGTTCTTCGGCGTTCTCCTGATCATTACCTGGCTGATCCTGCTGCTGCGCTACCCGGCCAAAGCGTTGCCGGTGTCGCTGGCGGCGGCCGTCGGCCTGGGCTTCGTTGCCGTTTGGGTAGTCTGGCTGGACAACCGCGAAGCCGCGCAACTGGCCCGGCTTGAGCTGCGCATCACCTATGCCCCGCAGGAATGCCCGGCCGACCGTCCTTTGAAACTGACCCTGAACAACGGCAACGACGTGCCCTTGACCGAACTGCGTTGGCGCGTCGCCGCCTATGCACCCGGCGATACCGTGAATCTGGCCGACAACGTCTACGCCGCCCCACGCTATCGCGGCCCCGGCGAATTGCAGGCCGGTGCCACCTGGGACGATTGCCTGCCCACTCCGCCCCTACGCCCCGGCTATCGCCCGCAAACCCTGGAATTTCGCGCCGAGCACCTGCAAGGCAGTTTCTCGGACTGACAAAGGAATGATGCATGCCCAACGTACTGATCACCGGTTGCTCCAGCGGCATCGGCCGCGCTTTGGCCGACAGCTTCAAAACTGCAGGCTTTAACGTATGGGCCAGCGCCCGCCGCCCGGACGACGTCGCCGCCCTCGCCGCCTCCGGCTTCAACGCCGTGCAACTGGACGTCAACGACAGCGCCGCCTTGCAGCAACTGGCTGCACAATTGGGCGAGCTGGACGTGCTGGTCAACAACGCCGGTTACGGTGCCATGGGCCCGCTGCTCGATGGCGGCACCGACGCCATGCAACGTCAGTTCGAAACCAATGTGTTCTCCATCGTTGGCGTCACCCAGGCGCTGTTCCCTGCCCTGCGTCGCAGCAAAGGTTTGGTGGTGAATATCGGCAGCGTTTCCGGCGTGTTGGTGACGCCCTTCGCCGGAGCCTACTGCGCCTCCAAAGCCGCCGTGCATGCCTTGAGCGATGCGTTGCGCATGGAGCTGGCGCCGTTCGGTGTACGGGTCATGGAAGTACAGCCCGGCGCAATCAATACAAGCTTTGCAAAAAACGCCGGCGCCCAGGCCGAATTGCTGATCAACGAACAATCACCCTGGTGGCCGTTGCGCGAAGGTATTCGTGCGCGCAGTCAGGCGTCCCAGGACAAGCCAACCCCAGCCAGTGAATTTGCGGCGGATGTGCTCAAGGCCGTGCAGCAAGCACGACCACCGCGCCTGTTGCGTTCGGGCAATGGCAGCCGCGCGTTGCCGTTGATGGCCGCGCTGGTGCCCAAGGGGTTGTTGGAAGCCGTACTGAAGAAACGCTTTGGGTTGGGGGGTGTGTTGTAAGCAGGCGTGAAGCCTACCTGCCAAAACCTCGGATGAGTGCCATAATCGCCGCCTGTCTCTTGAAACTGACTAGCTCCACAAGGGTAACGCGATGCAAATCAGAGAAATTCGACTGAAAAACGTCGGTCGTTTTACCGACTTGGAAATCGCCTTTGCGCCGACCGAAAAACATGCATCGAAGGTGACGGTGTTTGTGGGGAATAACGGGGCGGGGAAGACGACGATTTTGAAGTCATTGGGGACGGCACTTAGCTGGTTCGTTGCCAGAGTCAAGACGGAGAAAGGGAAAGGAGCATCGATTGCTAATGAGGTAATCAAGAACTCAGCTCATACCGCAGCGATCTATATCCAACTCAACGACGTCAATCACTCAAAAAACTCTGACTATTATTGGACGCTCTCTCATTCACGGCAGGGGCGTGCGACCTCTATAGTGAGCGAGCTCGCAAATGCAACTGAGTTGGCTGGCAACTACCGATACCACTGGGCCCTAGTGGATGAAAACATCTCTCTGCCTCTCGTGGCTTTTTATCCTGTAGAGCGATCTGTTCTTCAAATTCCGCTTAATGTCAAAAAAACAAACAAAAATATCGATCAACTTGATGGGTATGAAAACTCACTGAGCGGAAGCGTAAATTTTGCCCGTTTTTTTGAATGGTTTCGGGACAGAGAGGATAGCGAAAACGAAACCGGCATACCTTTTGAAATTTTGACTCATCTAAAGAATACGTTCGAATCAGACGAGAAATTTGTCACCGAGCTTAATCGTGTACAGAACGCCTCAAGAGATCGACAGCTATCGGCCGTACGTTCCGCTATCAGCTTCTTCATGCCTGGCTTTGATAATTTGCGCGTTCAGAGAATGCCCAGTCCGCACATGGCTATCGATAAAAACGGCGAAACGCTTAATGTCGCACAGCTTTCGCAGGGTGAAAAATCCTTGATGGCGTTGGTGGGTGATATCGCTCGTCGCCTCGCCATAATGAATCCTGCACTGACAAATCCTTTGGAAGGTCAGGGTGTTGTATTGATCGATGAAGTAGATCTCCATCTCCATCCAAAGTGGCAGCGTCAATTGATCCAACAGCTTACGACAACCTTCCCCAACTGCCAATTCATCCTGACCACCCATTCCCCATTGGTGATTAGCGATACCAAAGACGTCCTTTGCTACGTCCTCGATGATGGCGAATTGGAAGAACGCAACGGCCTCTATGGCCTTGATGCCAATCAGGTACTGCTCAGCGTTATGGACACAGATATACGCAACAGTGAAGTTCAGTCTCGACTGGATCGCTTGCTAGAATCACTGCAAGACAAAAAGCTGAAAGAAGCCAAGGCACTGTTCGAAGAGCTGTCCACTGACCTGCCCCCTGGCCATATCGAACTGGCCAAAGCCGCTCTTCTGATTCGCAAGTTGGAGTTGCGCAGTGCGTAAGATCACCAAAGGAAATGAACCGACAGAGTTGAAAAAATGGATTCGCGATAATCCGAAGGGACGATACTCCGATTTAACCCATGCAGAAAGAAACGTTATTCGCCAGGCGTGTATCGAAGAGCAGCATGGTTTGTGCGCATATTGCTGCCATGCAATCACACACGAGACTGCCCATAACGAGCATGTTGCGGCCAGAGAGACCAGTCCCCATCGGACGCTCGATTATTCAAATATCGTCGCCAGCTGCAACCGCAGCAAACAGTGTGGCAAGGCCCATGCACATCAGACATTGCCATTAACATCCTTAATGGATGAATGCGAAACCGAATTGAAATTTTATCTCTCAGGGCGTGTGGAAGGTTTGAGCCCCAGAGCGGTCACGTCCATCCAAGTGCTGAACCTGGGCGACTGCCGTGAAAATAATCGCACACTGTACAGCGCCAGAAAATCCATTCTTGATACGCTGCTCTTCGACTACGGAATGGAAGGCAACGATCTTGCAGCCGAAGACATCGAACTCCTGAAGACCTTATTGGAGGACTTAAAACTGCCAGATGCGCAGAACCAGCTGAAGCCTTTCTCCCCCGTCCTCGTGAATGTCATTCGTCAACTAACCAACTAGCCCTTCATAAAATCAATAAATGCCCGCACCTTCAGCGGCAAATGCCGCGTATCCGGATACATCGCATACATGCTTGAGGCGCGAAGCGATGGCCCGGCAACACGCGTATCAGTTGCCCTGCTTCTAAATCCTCCGTGTTCGCCCGCGTCGGCCAGTGGCAACTGACGGATATTGCGCGTGAGCAAGGTAATCCCCAGCTCCGCTTCCAGGCGCTTGAGGTTGGAGCTGAACACGGCGCGTGTTTGCCCTAGCAAATCGGCCGCACTGCTCAGTGCAGTCCTGTCGGCCTTGGATTCTTTCGCCATAACCTTCACGATGGCCGCAGCCCTGACCCTGTTGCCTGTTTCGCAGTGCTGCGCCTGGATGCGTCCCGCGTACACGTACTGCTTCACCCCCTCCAGCGAGCCTGACCGATGATCGACTACAGCGATTTTTTTGAAGAAGTAATCCAGACCCACGTCGAAATCGAGCAATGGTTCGCCGGCGTCGCGCCCGAGGGCACCTTGCAGAATTTGCTGGCGCGCTTCTCGCCTGAATTCAGCATGGTTGCGCCTGCCACCGGCACACGCGTCAATGCAGCCGGGGTCAACGCGCTGTTTACTCGCCTGGGCGGCATGCGTCCTGGGCTGAAAATCACCTTGAGTGAAATGGCCGGGATTGACCGGCATGCACGCGGTGCGACGGTGACGTATCGGGAGCATCAGGTGGACCACAGCGGCACCCGGACGGATCGTCGCGCGACCGTGGTGTTCGAGAAGCAGGCAAGTGGCGCGCTGTTGTGGCGACACTTGCATGAAACCTTCATCAAGGCATAACACGAGTCTAAATGTGCGAGGGGGCTTGCCCCCGATGGCCATAGGTACCTACACAACTCAGCAGCGCCCAACCGTAACCACGATGCGAAGCGAGCCGCTCTTGATCTTGCTCTTGATCTGCTTTTGATCTCAGGCGCCCCGTTAAACCACGCTGGCCGAACGCAGGCGAGGTGCCGAGTGGTGGGGCAAGAGCCCTTTGGTTACTTTGGGGCTTTTCCAAAGTGACCCGCCGTTGAACGGAACCCTAAGTGGCCGTTACCGCAGAAACGGATATGTACGCAGTCCAATCCAACATCCCGGCCAGCCCCGAGGCCGCCATCGGGGGCAAGCCCCCTCCCACATTTGGACCGGGGTCGACACAAAATACCGGTCGGCTCTAAGGCCGCCGCGCTTTTGCTTTTGATCCTAGGCGCCCCGTTAAACCACGCTGGCCGAACGCAGGCTTGAATCCGTGGGCAACCCGGCAGGACTCCGGGTTAGCCGCACTGGGCCATGAATGGCCCATTGCGGCGGCCCACGGATTCAAGCCTTCGATCGGGCACACCGAGCCCAGGCGAGGTGCCGAGTGGTGGGGCAAGAGCGTTTTGCTTACTTTTGCGCTTTTCAAAAGTGAGCCGCTGTAAAAGCGGAACCATTAGCAGCCGTTACCGCAGAAACGGATATGTACTCGATCTGATCCAACATCCCGGCCAGCCCAGAGGCCGCCATCGGGGGCAAGCCCCCTCCCACAGGGGCCCGCGTAGTACCTAAAAGTTGTGTAGATACTCACGCCCCTCCCACATTTTTTAGTTTTGTGTTGGGCTTACGATGACTGTGCAGGTAATGCCTGCCGCCAACAACACGCCTTCGGGCACTTCATCAATGTGAATCCGCACCGGCACACGCTGAGCCAAACGCACCCAGTTGAACGTCGGGTTCACATCGGCAATCAGCTCGCGGCTCTCGGGGTTGTCGCGGTCGTAGATGCCACGGGAGATGCTTTCCACGTGGCCCTTGAGCGTTTCGCCGCTCATCAATTGCATATCGGCTTTGTCGCCGACCTTCACGTAGGGCAGTTTGGTTTCTTCAAAGAAGCCATAGACCCAGAACGAGTTCATATCCACCACGGCCATTTTCGCTTCGCCGATGCGCGCATAGTCGCCGCGATGCACATTGAGGTTGGTGACATAACCGTCGACAGCCGCCACGACGTGGGTGCGTTTCAAGTTCAGTTCAGCGGCTTCCAGTTGCGCCAGCGCATGCTGGTAATCGGCCAGGGCCGCATCGGCGATGTTGCTGGCGTCGTCGCGATTTTCCCGGGAGATCACCAGGGCGTCGAGGTCGGCGCGGCGGTGGGCGTTGAGCTTGCGCATCTCCCAGGTGGCTTTGCGTGAAGCCACCAGCGACTGCGCCTGCTTGACCGCGATGCGGTAGTGCTCGGGGTCGATCTGCATCAGCAGGTCGCCTTTTTTCACCCACTGGTTATCGCGTACCGGCACGTCCACCACCTCGCCCGTCACATCGGCCGCGACGTTGATAATGTCAGCACGCACACGGCCGTCGCGGGTCCAGGGCGTCTGCATGTAATGCACCCACAACGTGCGGCCAATCCAGATCGCCAACGCCAGTACGAGCAGGGTCGCGAGCAGGCTGAAAAACTTTTTCATCGGGACATTCTCAACGGTAGACGCTCAGCGCCAGGGCGCCGAACAGGCAAACGAACAGGCTCAGGCGCAGCAACGCCGGGTGCCAGAAAAACCGGTACAGGTCGAACCCGGCCAGGAAGCGGTCCAGGGCCCAGGCCAGGACGGCCGCGATCAGGAACATCAGGGTCATGGTCGGCATGTAAAGACCGTGGAAGGCGATTTCACGGGGCATTTGCAGATCCTTTTAGCGCCGCCAACGGCGATTGCGGGTCCATCAATGAGGTGCGGATAAAGTGCAGGTAGCTTTTCACCCGGCGCAGGGCCGAGGTGTCGAAGTGCGGGGCGAACGGTTCGTCGGTGGCCTGCACGCGGCTGAGCGCATGGTCGACGGCGATCAAGCCGCGCTCCAGGTTGCTGGCGCTGGGTTGCAGGAACAGCCGCACCAGCGAGCGCCCCATGACGCGGATGGCCTGGCGCCACGGCTGGGATTGCGCGTACGCCGGATGCACCGGCAGGATCGCCTGTTCCTTGCGCAACTCGATGATCGCGTGACCGACCTCCAGCACCACGAACATCCAGCGCAGCAGGTCGCGCTGCACCTGCGGCTGGCCGGCGGCGAGGCCATAGGCCTGGTGCAGCAGGTCACGGGTGCGGCTTTCAAAGCTCGACGCCAGGCCCTTGAGCTTGCCGCTGATCGCGTACACCACTTGCTCGCGCAGGTCCTGCTCCAGGCGCTGCCACAGCCAGCGGCTGTTGGGCGGCAGGATGATCGCTCCGGCTGCCGCGCACACCAGCATGCCGATGACCATGGCGATGTAGTCGTTGATAAAGAGGTAGGGGTTATAGACCGTCAGGTTATCCGGCACCGAGCCGGTGCTGAAGAAGATCAGCAAGCCCACGCCGACCCCGGCGTACTGCGGGCGGGAGGCAAGGAAGGCGCCGAAGATGATCACCGGCGCGAGCATCACGCACAGCAGCGGGAAGCCATCGATCAAGGGAAACACGAAGAACATTTCGACAAAGCCCACCAGCGCACCGATCAAGGTGCCGCAGGCCATCTGGAAGGCCATGCGCTTGGGGTTGGGCGTGGCGGCGGACAGCCCGACCGTGGCGGCTGCGATCAGGGTCATGGTTGCCCCACTGGGCCAGGCAGTGGCCACCCAGTAGCTGCCGAGCACGATCAGGATGAACGAGGCGCGTAGACCGGCGGCAGCGCAGGCCAGCCAGTTGGTTTTCGGCGTATAGACCTCGTTCCAGTCTTCCCGTGCGTGACGGTGATCGGCCAGGGACGCGTGGGTTTGCGCATAGTTGTGCAGGTCGTCGACAAAGCGGTACAGCAGCTCGTAGGCGGTATGAAAGTCCAGTTGCTCGGCTTCGGTGGGGTTGCCTTCCTGGAAGGTCGCGCGCAGGTTGCGCACCTTGGCGGGCAGGCTGTCCCGGTAGGCGCTGAGCACGTTGACCAGGCGCGCCGCGTCGGGGCTGGTCAGGGCGCGCGCGGAAAAACCGTCGAGCACTTCGGCCAGGTCCTGCAGGCCGGGCTTGATCGCCGCCGCCACATGATCGGCGGCGTCGGCGCGCAGTCGCGCCAGCAACTGATGCAAGGCGTTGAAGCGTGTGGTGATGCCCATGAACTCGCTGTTGAGGCGACTGAGCCGACCGTTGCGCCGGCGCATATGCGGGTCTTCGAACACGGTGACGCTGCGCAGGCTCTCCAGGCCAACCGCTTCGGCGATAAAGCGCACGTTGGCGCTTTCAAAGGCTTCACGCCGGCTGCGCCCGCGCAGGCCGTCGGTGACGAACAGCGCGAACACCCCGAAACGTTGATAGAGCGCATTGCGCATCGCGGCGCTAGAGGTTTGCGGCAGGATCGCGGCGCTGACCAGCGTCGAGCAGAGAATCCCCAGGGAGATTTCCAACACCCGCCACACCGCCGCCATAAAGGCGCCCTCCGGGTGGGCCAGGGCCGGCAAACCGACCATCGCCGCCGTGTAGCCGGCGAGCACAAACCCGTAGGCGCGAAAATTGCGATTACGCGTGGCGCCGGCGGTGCAGATGCCCACCCAGATGGCCAGGGCGCCGAGGAACAGTTCGGTGTTCTGCGCAAACAATGCGATCAGCAGCACCATCACCGCAGACCCCGCCAGCGTGCCGAGGAAGCGGTAAAAGCTCTTGGCAAACACCTGGCCGCTCTGCGGTTGCATCACGATAAACACCGTGATCATTGCGGTGCGCGGCTGCGGCAGTTCCAGGCGCATCGCCAGCCACAGGGTGAGGAATGCGGCGAGCAGCACCTTGAAGATATACACCCAGGTCACGCCATCGCTGCGTGCCCAGTCGAAAAAACCACGGCGCCACTCAAGGGAGTGCAGCCAGCGCAGTGGTGCAGGCAAGGGAGTCATCGCCATCTACTCAGTGATCGAACACGGCCAGCGCCGCCGGAGTCGTGCCGGGGAGGGTTTTGTCGTTACGCGGCACATCGTCGCCGGCACCCAGGCCACCGCCCAGGGCGGTCACCAGTTCGGCGTGGGCGCTCAGGCGCGCCGCCTGTACCTGTTGCTCCAGCTGCTGCTGGCGAAACAGCAGGGTCTGGGCGTTCAGCACAGTGAGGTAGTCAGTCAGGCCACGTTGGTAGGCGATGGTGGCGATGTCGTAGGTTTTCTGCGCCGACGCCACCGATTGCGCGGCAAACGACGCCTGCTTGTCCATGGACTCGCGGCGGATCAACTGGTCGCTGATGCCCTTGAGCGCATTGACCAGGGTCTGGTTGTAGTGCGCCACGGCGCTGTCATAAGCGGCGCTGGCTTGACCCAGCTCCGCACGCAGACGCCCACCGTCGAAGATCGGCAGGGTGATTGCCGGGCCGACGTTGTAGTTGAATTTCTTGCCCGCGAGAAACGCCAGCATGCCGCCACCGGTGGCCATGTAACCGAGGCTGCCGACCAGGTCGACGTTGGGATAGAAACCCGCGTGGGCGACATCGATACCCCGCGCCTGAGCCGCCACCTGCCAGCGACTGGCGACGATATCCGGGCGCTGGCCGAGCAACTGCGCGGGCAAGGTCGAGGGCAACCTCAACACAGCGGCAAGCGACAGGCTCGGGCGTCGCAACTGCGCGCCCTCCCCCGGCCCTTTACCGGCCAACGCCGCCAGCTGGTTGCGGCTCAGGGCGATTTGCTCATCCAGCGCGTCCAACTGCCGGTGGGTCTCAGGCAGCGGGGTTTGGGCCTGGCTGACGTCCAGGTGCGTGCCGATCCCGGCGCTCAGGCGCTTGTTGGCCAGGTCCAGGATCTGCTCCTGCTGGGCCAGGGTGGCGACGACGATATCGCGTTCGGCGTAGTGCAAGGACAACTGGATATAGGCGCGCACCACGTTGTTCTGCAGCTCGAGCTGGGCCTGGCGCGCCTGGGCGACGCGCATGTGGGCGAGGTCGACGGCACGCTCGCTGGCATTGCGCTCGCGCCCCCACAGGTCAAGGGCGTAGCTCAACCCCAGGGACGCGTTGTTGTCCCAGGTGTTCGCACCGCTCAACTCGCCCGGGCCATAGAACTGATCCTTCGGCCAGTTGTGGCGCCTGAGGGTGGTGTCGCTGTTGATCTGCAGCGACTCTGCCGACTCGGCCACTCCGGCCAGCGCCCGCGCCTCACGCACCCGTGCGGCGGCCATGGCCAGACTGGGGCTGTCTTGCGTGGCGAGTTCAACCCAACGGTTGAGCTGTGCATCGCCGTAGGCTCGCCACCATTGCGCGGTGGGCCAATGGGCGTCGCTGGCGGCGCTCTGGATCGCTTCGTCGGTGGCCAGATCATTGGCGTCCAAGGCCTGGCCCCGGGGGCCGATGCCAGAGGTTCCGATGCAGCCGCTTATTGCTAACGATAAGGCCCAAACACTGAGAGTCTTCAGCTCTCTGCTGATGCGACGCGGCACGGCTTGCGAATTCCTGAGGTGGTTGACGCGGGGAAAGTGGCGCAATTCTAGGGGGCACGACCGGGAACGATAAGCGGGCATTCCTGTGAATCTTTATTACCGTTCCGACGATAATCCAGGCGGGGCCTGCACGGTTCAGACGGTTTTCCAGAGACCCAAGAACTCCTCCTACATCGCCCGGCATTACCAGCCTTCACAATCCTGAGCCCGTCCGGCCTCAGGAACATCCGATGCTTCGCGTCCACAGCCCAGTGTCGACTCAGCCGCCCCTGTATGACACCGCCGCAGTGCTGCAAAGGCAGCTGCATATGCAGCCGGGGCCTTCGAGCCCCGGCACGCTGCCGCTGCAAAGAGACGTGCGCTGGATCGCCGACCACATCGTGCAACAGCTGGAACCGCTTGGCGGCGATCAACGCCACCGGCTCGCCATTGAGGCGCTTCACCAGCGACTGTGCAACAGCCAACAGCGGCTGGAACTGTCGACCGACGAGCTACCGGGTTTCTACACCTTCTTCAAAAAGGCCGAACATCTGCTCAAGCAACATCGCACCCGCCGACACCCGGATATCGAGGCGGACTACACACTGTGCCGCGCCCTGAAGTGGCAGTTTCGCGCAGCGATCAGCGACGGCCGGCATCAACGCCTGACGCAACGGTTACTGACGTCGCTGGCCTACGTGCGCAAGGGTGGAGAACGCAGCAACCATCGTCATATCGGCATCGACTACCCATTGGAGTCAACGCGCCAGCTCAGTGCAGGCCCGCACCTGGCCATCGACTCGCACCTGCACACCGGCCCGGACCAGCGGGTGCACAGCACCCGTGTGATCGCCCTGCAAGGCAAACTCAAGTCCACGCTGACGGAACTGAGTGAGGGCCGGTCTGAGCAGCAACTCAGCCTGGGACATGTGATGTCCCGCACGTACGCCGGCCTGGAGCATTACGCCGACAGCCGCAGCGGCTCGCTACGCACGTCGCTGAGCGAAAGCATCGGGCGTACGCTCGGGCAAATGCGCGAGCTGGTGAGCGACCATCGCCACCTGCATCGACACCGGGCCTATTCGGCGCTGAGCCAGCCCTACGTTCGCCAGGCACTGGCGCGTGCAGGCCTGGCCGCAGTGGAATTACCCGTCCTGCACCCGCCCTCGGCGCCGATCATCCGCGAAAAAGGCATCGCACTGACGGTACACAGCAAGGTGGCGATGGACTTTTTCAGCGTATTGAACGTCAATTCCACCCTGACGCTGACCCTGCAACGCACCCGCCTGAGCAAAGTGCTGGATATCCTCGGCCTGCACGACATGGCGCCGACCCTGGCGCTGCAACACATGGCCGGCTCCAACCGCCAGGATGACGACGCAGTGACGCTGCTCACTGCGATGAACACCCACGTGGCCGACAGCAGCCGGCGGTTCACCCTGCGGGCCAGTGCGCGCCTGCCGGCATCCGAATTCAACCGCTGCCTGAGCGCAGACCACCGGCACGCCTGCGCGCTGCTGGAACGCTATGTGCGGCTCAAGGCCAACTCGCGTATCGATCCCGAGCAGGACAACGCCATACGCGCCCTGATCGATCAACATCGCGTATTGCTTCGACCCGATTCGTTGAAGGTGTACACGCTCACAGCCCCCTCCCGCACGCTGAGCGGCTCGGCCGGCATCACGGCGTCGTCACAGGCAGACAGCGGCAAAGGGGTGACGATTGAAATCAGCCACCGCCAACGGGATGACCCGCATCTGAGCGGCGATTACCTGACGATCGACATTGCCCCGCTCAAACCTGCCGATGCGCTGAAAAAAAGCCTGCGCCAGGCGTTGTCGGCGATTGGCGAGCAGACTTTCGAGTGGGACCCTCTGATCCGCTCGATCAGCGAATCGCTGCTCAACCCCGCCAAGCCGTCGCACACTCAGGTGCTGGTTAAAATCAAGCACGGGGAGCCGGTGGTGCTGCTCACCCGTCATACGCTGAGCAAGGCGCGTGACCTGACGCTGCCCGTCCCGGTCACGCAGCACAGCGGTCTTGACGTGCAGTCGTTGCGCACCCGGCAGACCTTGCGCACCGAGCACGTGGGCAGCCAGTCCCTGGACCATCTGTTGCCGATCGCCCGACACTGCCTGCAATCCTCCAAACAATCACACGCCTGGGACGCTTACCGGCAGCAGCACGCCGATGACGTTCAGGCACTGCTCGACAGGATCGGCGAGCAACACCCTGGTACGGTGCTGAGCAGCGAACTCGACGCGCTCAAACGCATCACTCCGGCGCTCGCCTCGGCGGTTGACACACTCACCCGGCAGGCGCGCACCGCGGCTGCTAGCCCCACTGCCGAAAACCGCAGCCAGGCGCTGGCGGCGTTCAATGCCGTGCTAGTGGCCTACCTGCCGCACTATGGGGCGAAAGTCAGTGAAGCCTGGACGCTGTCCTGAAGCGCCAGGCCGAGCGGATACACACCTGTGCGCTACTTCATGTCACAATTTGCCATCTCCCTTGAGAACACCCCATGGACACCCTGCAAAACATGCGCGCGTTCAGTTGTGTTGCAGAGGCCGGCAGCTTCACCGCCGCCGCCGCGCAACTGGACACCACCACCGCCAACGTCTCGCGCGCGGTCTCAAACCTTGAGGCCCACCTGCAAACCCGCTTGCTCAACCGCACCACCCGCCGCATTGCGCTGACCGAGGCGGGCAAACGCTATCTGCTGCGCTGTGAGCAGATCCTCGCCTACGTCGAGGAAGCCGAAGCAGAAGCCAGCGACGCCCACGCGCGCCCCGCCGGGCAATTGAAAGTGCACACCATGACCGGTATCGGCCAGCATTTCGTGATCGACGCCATCGCCCGCTACCGCCGCACCCACCCCGATGTGACCTTCGACCTGACCCTGGCCAACCGCGTGCCGGACTTGCTCGATGAGGGCTACGACGTGTCCATCGTCCTGGCCAGCGAACTGCCGGATTCGGGTTTCGTCTCGCAACGCCTGGGCATCACCTACAGCATCGCCTGCGCCTCGCCGGAGTACGTCAAGGCCAAGGGCTGCGCACAACGGCCCCAGGATTTGCTCAACCATGCCTGCCTGCGCCTGGTCAGTCCGGTGATCCAGTTGGACAAATGGACCTTCAACGGCCCTGAAGGCCAGGAAAGCGTGGCGATCAACAGCTCGCCGTTCCTGGTGAATTCGGCCGATGCGATGAAAACCGCCATCACCAGCGGCATGGGCGTCGGCCTGCTGCCGGTGTACGCCGCCATCGAAGGGCTGCGCAACGGCACGCTGGTGCGCGTGATGCCGACCTACCGGTCCCAGGAGTTGAACCTGTACGCCATCTACCCGTCGCGCCAATACCTGGATGCGAAGATCAAGACCTGGGTGGAATACCTGCGCGGTTCGCTGCCGGAAATCCTCGCGGCGCACCAGGCGGAGCTGGTGGCGTATGAGTTGAGCGGTGGCTTGGGTGGCGTGCGGATGGCGAACTGATTCTGCCTGACCACACGGATCAACTGTGGGAGGGGGCTTGCCCCCGATAGCAGTGGGTCAGTTTGAGCATCTTTGACTGACACACCGCAATCGGGGGCAAGCCCCCTCCCACATTAAGAACCTGCCCACTTTAGAGCTGCGGTGTCCTGACAATCAACGGCGGGAATGTTAGCGTGCCAGGCATTCTTTCGTCGTCGATGAGCCCGCCAGCCATGAAAAAGACTGTCCTCGCCTTCAGCCGTGTCACGCCGCAGATGATCGAGCGCCTGCAACAGGATTTCGAGGTGATCGCGCCCAATCCGAAGCTGGGCGACATCAACGCGCAATTCAACGAAGCCCTGCCCCATGCCCATGGCTTGATCGGTGTGGGCCGCAAGCTGGGCCGCGAACAGCTTGAAGGCGCGCGCCACCTGGAGGTGGTGTCCAGTGTGTCGGTGGGCTACGACAACTACGATGTCGCGTACTTCAATGAGCGCGGGATCATGCTCACCAACACCCCTGACGTGCTCACCGAAAGCACCGCCGACCTGGCCTTCGCCCTGTTGATGAGCAGCGCGCGCCGCGTGGCCGAACTCGACGCCTGGACCAAGGCCGGGCAGTGGAAAGCCAGCGTCGGCGCGCCGTTGTTCGGCTGCGATGTGCACGGCAAGACCCTGGGCATCGTCGGCATGGGCAATATCGGTGCGGCCGTGGCCCGACGTGGGCGCCTGGGCTTCAATATGCCGATTCTGTACAGCGGCAACAGCCGCAAGAACGCGCTGGAACAGGAACTGGGCGCACAGTTTCGCAGCCTCGATCAATTGCTGGCCGAGGCGGATTTCGTCTGCCTGGTGGTGCCCTTGAGCGACAAGACCCGTCACCTGATCAGCCGCCGGGAGCTGGCGTTGATGAAGCCCGGCGCCATCCTGATCAACATCTCCCGTGGCCCGGTGGTGGACGAGCCGGCGCTGATCGAAGCCCTGCAAACCCAGCGCATTCGTGGCGCCGGGCTGGATGTGTATGAAAAGGAACCGCTGGCCGAGTCGCCCTTGTTCCAACTGAGCAATGCGGTGACCCTGCCGCACATCGGCTCGGCCACCGGTGAAACCCGCGAAGCCATGGCCAACCGCGCGCTGGACAACCTGCGCAGCGCCTTGCTCGGACAGCGCCCCCAGGACCTGGTGAACCCGCAGGTGTGGAAGGGCTGACACCCCCCACTGTAGGAGCGAGCTTGCTCGCGAAAAACCTGAGAACGCCGCGTTAAACCAGATTCGCTGCGTTATCGTTGACGTTCTTCGCGAGCAAGCTCGCTCCTACAGTTTTCGGGGTCAGGGCCGATAACGGTGTATAGATCGTCTTCCCTGATCCCCAGAAGGTTTTTATGTCCACCACCAAAGCCCGCGCAGACTCACTCTCGCTTCTGCTATTTACCTTGCGCAGCGGCAAGCTGATGGCGATCAACCTGCTGAAAGTCAGCGAAATCATCCCCTGCCCGCCGCTGACCAAACTGCCGGAGTCGCATCCCCACGTCAAAGGCATTGCCACGTTGCGCGGTAACTCGTTGGCCGTGATCGACCTGAGCCGCGCCCTGGGCGAGATGCCGTTGCTGGACCCGAACGGCGGCTGCCTGATCGTCACCGATGTCAGCCGCTCCAAGCAGGGCTTGCATGTGCAGGCGGTGAGCAAGATCGTGCATTGCCTGACCACCGATATCCGTCCACCGCCCTATGGCTCCGGCGGCAATCGCGCGTTCATTACCGGGGTCACCCAGGTGGAAGGTGGCCTGGTGCAAGTGCTGGATATCGAAAAAGTCATCCATGGCATCGCCCCGGCGCCGATCGAAGTCGCGCCGACCGACCTGACCATGGAAGAAGCCGAAGTCCTCGGCAACGCGCGCATTCTGGTGGTCGACGACAGCCAAGTGGCGCTGCAGCAATCGGTGCACACCTTGCGCAACCTCGGCCTGACCTGTCACACCGCACGCAGCGCCAAGGAAGCCATCGATGTGCTGCTGGAGCTGCAAGGCACCGGCGAGCAGATCAATGTGGTGGTGTCGGACATCGAAATGTCCGAGATGGACGGTTATGCCCTCACCCGCACTTTGCGCGAAACCCCGGACTTCCAGCACCTCTACATCTTGCTGCACACCTCCCTGGACAGCGCGATGAACAGTGAGAAAGCGCGCCTGGCCGGTGCCGATGCGGTGCTGACCAAGTTTTCCTCCCCTGAACTGACCAAGTGCCTGGTCGTCGCTGCGCAAACCGTGGCGCAAAAGGGTTTGTAAGCCTTGGCGGAGTATTTCCAGCTGCTGCGTCGCGATCTCACCGGTAGCCTGCCCGCCCCGCAGTGGCCGGCCGGTACGCAACTGGATCACTACCGCGATGAATTGGCCCCGGCCATTCACGCGGTATTGCGCATGACCCAGGATCAGGGCGGTGGCCGTGTGGTGAGCCTTGAGCCGTGGCGCCGGCAATTCGTCACCGATGCCGAGTTCGACCCCAGGCTGTGCCTGGTGGCCAGCAATGCCGATGGCATGCTCGGCGTGGCCGTGTGCTGGACCAGCGCCTTTATCAAGAACCTCTCGGTCCACCCCTGCGCGCAAGGCCAGGGGCTGGGCCGGGCGTTGTTGCTGCATGCCTTCCACGCGTTCAAGCAGCGTGGCGAACCTTATGTGGATCTCAAGGTGCTGGAGCGTAATCTGCGCGCGCGGCAATTGTATGAAAGCGCAGGCATGGGCCTGGTCCTGCGCGACGTGGTTGCCGAGGACTGACGTTCACTGGCGCATAACTTGCTTCCAGGTAGGCCAAGCGGTGAACAGAGGTCAAAACCCGTCACCGCTCACGCTTGCCTTCTGACCTTGCCTGGTGACAGATCACGCCATGAACACTCACTTTTCCTGCGTAGGTTGCGGCAAATGCTGCTCCGATCACCACGTCCCCCTGACCCTCGAAGAAGCCCGTCACTGGGCGGCGGACGGCGGTAACGTGATCGTGCTGGTCGAAGGTTTTCTGGCCAGCGGCCTGGGCTTGCCCCAGCAGCAACGTGAACATGCCGAGCGCCGTTCAGTGGTGGTCCCCAGCGGCAATACCGAGGCCTTCGTGGCAATCACCTTCGCCGCGTATAACGCCGGACGCTGCCGGAATCTTGACGAAGACAATCGCTGCAGCATCTACGAACGACGCCCGCTGGTGTGCCGGATCTATCCGATGGAGATCAATCCGCATATCCCGTTGAACCCGAGCGCCAAGGATTGCCCACCGGAGTCCTGGGAACAGGGACCGGCGTTGATCGTTGGTGGTGAGTTGATGGACGCTGAACTGGCTGAACTGATCCGCCGTTCGCGCCAGGCCGACCGTGATGATGTGCACACCAAAGAGTCCGTGTGCGCCTTGCTGGGCATTCGTACCGCGGCGCTCAAGGGCGACGGGTTCACCGCGTACCTCCCGGATATGCAGGCGTTCGCCCAGGCCATTGACGCGGCGACTGCCCAGCCGGCGCCGGCCAATCAGTGGGTGTTTCATGTGTCCGGCATGGACATTGCCGAACAACTGCTGGACGCCGGCGCGCAGATTGCCACCGAGGTGCCGGCCAATTACGCGTTTATCCCGTTGCGGGCGGCCTGAGCGTCGCTGGATCAATAGGGGTTGTGTCGAGGCGGTAGGGCTGGAGAATGCGCTGGTATTCGCCGTTTTGCTTGAGTTGCTCCAGGGCACGGTTGAGCTCGGTACGCAGGACGGTATCGGTCTTGCGTAACGCAATCGCGACACTGCTGCCCAACAGCCTGGACAACACCGGGGAGCCCATGAAAGCGAAATCCATACCTTCGGGCTTGTCGAGCAGGGCTTCGCGGATTTCCACCGCGCCTTGCAGGGTGGCATCGATCTCGCCTGCGAGGAGGCTGCCCACCAGTTGGTCATTGAGCCAGAAACTCTTGATATACACGCCCGAAGGCGCCCAGCGTGACAGGGCAAAGGCTTCCCGGTTGCTCCTTAACAGAACCCCGACACGCTTGCCCTTGAGTGACTGCCTGTCCGGGCTCAAGCCTGAATCCTTGCGTGCCACAAGGCGCGTGGTGATCGGGTAAAGGTCATCGCTGAAATTGACCCATTGCTGTCGGCTCGAGGTCGGCGCCATCCCCATGATCGCGTCAAATTGCCGGGCGTCGAGGGCGGGGAAATTTTCCATGACGACCTGGTCGACCCAGGTGCACTGCACATTGAGCTGCACGCACAAGGCGTTACCCAATTCGATATTGAGCCCCACCAATTGCCCTTGCGGGTTGCGGCTTTGAAAAGGCGGGAAATGCGCCGCGACGGCGAAGCGGATTTCGCGTCGCGGCGGCTCGACGGCGACCACGGCCGCCACCGACAGCAGGAGGGCAAGCGCCACACAAAGGTGTATCAGGGCCACGGGAAACGTCCTTTTCCAGAGAGAGCGGCATCGCCATGTCCCGGTACAGCTGATCAGGGCATGGCGATGCCGGGCAAGCTTTCAAGAAACGGTCGCGGACCTACAAGCAGAAATATCGACGCAAGTTGTAGGCAAATGCCTATACCGTACACGCCGGTATTACTCTCAACGTTTACCCATCGAACGGCGTGTACCCGGCGGCGCCATGCCTGGCGTCTTGGTATGGCCGTTTTTGGCGCCACCTTTGTACCAGGGCTGGCCGGCCTGCTTGCCACCGGCCAGTTCTCCCGGCTTGAAGGGAAACTTGAACGCCGGGATTTCGGCTTTTTCAACGCCGTCGGCGTCGACCGCTTCAACGGGGGGTTGGATCGGGGAAGTCATAAGGGCTCCGGCGCAGCAATGTGTGTAAAGGCGTGAGTATACGGGGCCGCAGCTTTCAGCGGTAAGCTTCAGGTCGCACGTTAAAAAGCTCAGCTGTCACGGCTGTCAGTTTGCAGTCACCGTACTGACCGGCTTACCGCGTTATAAGCCATGGACACAAACTTGCAGCTTGCAGCTTGAAACTTGCAACTGCGCCTGCGGCGTTCATCCTATGCACCTGAAACGAAACACGGCCCTGCTGGTGGGCGCCCTTCTGGTCCTGGCAGTGACGGCCTGGACGCTGACTCGCCCCGCCAAGACCCGGCTGGCGGCCCCCAGCGCGATTCCAGTACGCGTGGTGAGCGTGGCGCAACAGGACGTGCCCCGCTTCGTCAGCGGCATCGGCTCGGTGTTGTCGTTGCACAGCGTGGTGATCCGTCCGCAGATCGACGGCATCCTCACTCGCTTGCTGGTCAAGGAAGGCCAGCGGGTGAAGGCCGGGGACTTGCTGGCAACCATCGATGACCGCTCGATCCGCGCCAGCCTCGACCAGGCCAGGGCGCAACGGGGGGAAAGCCAGGCGCAGCTGCAAGTGGCATTGGTCAACCTCAAGCGCTACAAGGCCCTGAGTATCGACGACGGTGTGTCGAAGCAGACCTACGATCAGCAACAAGCACTGGTCAATCAGCTCAAGGCCAGCGTCCAGGGTAACCAGGCAGCGATTGATGCGGCTCAAGTACAACTTTCCTACACGCAGATTCGCTCCCCCGTCAGTGGCCGCGTGGGCATTCGCACGGTAGATGAAGGAAACTTCCTGCGCATGAGCGATACCCAGGGGTTGTTCTCGGTCACCCAGATCGACCCGATTGCTGTCGAGTTTTCCCTGCCGCAGCAGATGCTGCCGAGCCTGCAAGGCCTGATCGCCGCGCCCGAGAAAGCCAGCGTGAATGCCTACCTGGGTGCCGACACCGACGGCCAGACCGGTGACTTGCTCGGCGAAGGCCACTTGAGCGTGATCGACAACCAGATCAGTTCCAGCACCGGCACCCTGCGCGCCAAGGCCGAGTTCGCGAACGGCGCGCAGAAGCTGTGGCCGGGACAACTGGTGACCATCAAGATCCAGACCGCGCTCGACAGGAACGCCCTGGTGGTGCCGCCGACCGTGGTGCAGCGTGGCCTGGATTCGCATTTCGTGTACCGGCTCAAGGGTGACCACGTTGAAGTGGTGCCAGTGCGGGTCAGCTACCGGAACAGCGAGGTGAATATCATCGAGGGCGTGCGGGCCGGGGATGTGCTGGTCAGCGACGGCCAGTCGCGGCTCAAGGCCGGCGCCGAGGTGGAAGTGCTCAAGGAGCCGCCGCAAATCATCCAGACCGCCGATGCCAGGGTGCAGCCATGAGCGGCAGTCGCTCGCCCTCGGCCTGGTGCGTTGATCACCCGGTCGCCACCCTGCTGCTGACATTTGCCCTGGTGCTGCTGGGCATCATTGCCTTCCCGCGCCTGGCCGTCGCGCCACTGCCGGAAGCGGAATTTCCGACGATCCAGGTCACGGCCCAGTTACCCGGCGCCAGCCCGGACACCATGGCCTCCTCGGTGGCGACGCCGCTTGAGGTGCAATTCAGCGCCATCCCCGGCATGACCCAGATGACCTCCAGCAGCGCCTTGGGCTCGAGCCTGTTGACCCTGCAATTCACCCTGGACAAAAGCATCGACACCGCCGCCCAGGAAGTGCAGGCCGCGATCAACACCGCCTCCGGCAAGCTGCCCGGCGATATGCCAAGCCTGCCGACCTGGAAGAAGGTCAACCCGGCCGACAGCCCGGTGCTGATCCTCAGCGTCAGCTCCGCCAGCATGCCCGGCACCGAACTGAGCGACTACGTGGAAACCCTGCTGGCGCGCCAGATCAGCCAGATCGACGGTGTCGGCCAGATCAACATCACCGGCCAGCAACGCCCGGCGATTCGCGTGCAGGCCTCCCCCGACAAACTCGCGGCGGTCGGCCTGACGCTCGCGGACATCCGCCTGGCCATCCAGCAGTCCAGCCTGAACCTGGCCAAGGGCGCGATCTACGGCGCCGACAGCGTGTCGACCCTGTCGACCAACGACCAACTGTTTCACCCCGACGAATACGGCCAGTTGATTGTGTCCTACAAAAATGGCGCGCCAGTGCAGTTGCGTGATATCGCCAGGGTCGTCAACGGTGCGGAAAACGCCTACGTGCAGGCCTGGTCCGGCGATACCCCGGGGGTCAACCTGGTGATCTCGCGCCAGCCCGGCGCGAATATCGTCGACACGGTCGACCGCATCCAGCAAGCACTGCCACGCCTGGAAGAGATGCTGCCGGCCTCGGTGCAGGTCAGCGTCTTGACCGACCGCACCAAGACCATCCGCGCCTCCCTGCATGAAGTGGAAATGACCCTGCTGATCGCCATCCTGCTGGTGGTGGCGGTGATGGCGCTGTTCCTGCGCCAACTGTCGGCGACGTTGATTGTATCGGCCGTGCTCGGTGTTTCGCTGGTGGCCACTTTCGCGCTGATGTATGTGATGGGCTTCAGCCTGAACAACCTGACGCTGGTCGCCATCGTGATTGCGGTGGGCTTTGTGGTGGACGATGCGATTGTGGTGGTGGAGAACATCCATCGGCACCTGGAGGCCGGGCTGGGCAAGCGCGAGGCCGCGATCAAAGGCTCGGGTGAAATCGGCTTTACCGTGGTGTCCATCAGCTTCTCGCTGGTGGCGGCATTCATTCCGCTGCTGTTCATGGGCGGTGTGGTCGGGCGGCTGTTCAAGGAGTTTGCGCTGACCGCCACCTCGACCATCCTGATTTCGGTGGTGGTCTCGCTGACCCTGGCGCCCACCCTCGCGGCACTGTTCATGGGTGCGCCGACCCATCCCGCCCATGCCAAACCCACGTTCAGCGAGCGCCTGCTGACCGGTTATGCGCGCAACCTGCGCCGCGCCCTGGCCCATCAACGCAGCATGGCGGCGATCTTCGTGGTGACCCTGGCCCTGGCCGTGGTCGGCTACGTGTTTATCCCCAAGGGATTTTTCCCGGTGCAGGACACCGGTTTTGTGCTCGGCACCAGTGAGGCGGCGGCCGATGTGTCGTACCCGGACATGGTCGCCAAGCACAAGGCCCTGGCCGAGATCGTCAAGGCCGACCCGGCGGTGCAGGCGTTCTCCCACTCGGTGGGGGTGACCGGCAGCAACCAGACTATCGCCAACGGCCGCTTCTGGATTGCCTTGAAAGACCGCGCCGACCGCGACGTGTCCGCCAGCCAGTTCATCGACCGCATCCGCCCGCAACTGGCAAAGGTGCCGGGCATCGTCCTGTACCTGCGCGCCGGCCAGGACATCAACTTGAGCTCCGGCCCCAGCCGCGCCCAGTACCAATACGTGCTCAAGAGCAACGACGGTCCGACACTGAACACCTGGACCCAGCGACTCACCGAAAAACTGCGCACCAACCCGGCGTTTCGTGACCTGTCCAACGACCTGCAACTGGGCGGCAGCATCACCCACATCACGATCGACCGCCAGGCCGCCGCGCGCTTCGGCCTGAACGCCACCGATGTCGACCAGGCGTTGTACGATGCCTTCGGCCAGCGCCAGATCAACGAGTACCAGACCGAAATCAACCAGTACCAGGTGGTGCTGGAGCTGGACCGCCAACAGCGCGGCAAGGCCGAGAGCCTCAACTATTTTTACCTGCGCTCGCCACTGACCAACGAGATGGTGCCCCTGTCGGCGCTGGCCAGGGTCGACCCGCCGACCGTGGGGCCGTTGTCCATCAGCCATGACGGCATGTTCCCCGCCGCCAACCTGTCGTTCAACCTGGCCCCCGGGGTGGCGCTGGGCGACGCGGTGATCATGCTCAACCAGGCCAAGAACGATATCGGCATGCCCGCTGCGATCATCGGTAATTTCCAGGGCGCGGCCCAGGCGTTCCAGAGTTCGCTGGCCAGCCAGCCGTGGTTGATCCTCGCGGCACTGGTGGCGGTCTACATTATTCTGGGCGTGCTGTACGAGAGTTTCGTGCACCCGCTGACGATCATTTCCACCCTGCCCTCGGCAGGCCTGGGCGCGTTGATCATGCTGTGGCTGTTGGGCCAGGACTTTTCGATCATGGCCTTGATCGGCCTGGTGCTGCTGATCGGTATCGTCAAGAAAAACGGCATCCTGATGATCGACTTCGCCCTGGAGGCCCAGCGCGTGCGTGGCCTGCCACCTGAGGATGCGATCTACGAAGCCTGTGTCACGCGGTTCCGGCCGATCATCATGACCACCCTCGCCGCCTTGCTGGGCGCGGTGCCGTTGATGCTCGGTTCCGGCCCCGGCGCGGAGCTGCGCCAACCGCTGGGCATCGCGGTGGTCGGTGGCTTGCTGGTGAGCCAGGCGCTGACGCTGTTCACCACGCCAGTCATATACTTGTACCTTGAACGTTTTTTCCACAGGCCCAAACCGGCGCTCGCGCTGGCGACCACACACTGAGGCCAAGGCCCCGCCCTGGAACAAAAGGCTGATGCGCGTCCTGATTATTGAAGATGAAGAAAAAACCGCGGACTACCTGCACCGCGGCCTGACGGAGCAAGGCTACACCGTCGACGTGGCGCGCGAAGGCGTCGAGGGTTTGCACCTGGCGCTGGAGAACGATTACGCAGTGATCGTGCTCGACGTGATGCTGCCGGCGCTCGACGGCTTCGGCGTGTTGCGTGCCTTGCGTGCGCGCAAACAGACCCCGGTGATCATGCTCACTGCCCGCGAACGCGTGGAAGATCGCATCCGTGGCCTGCGCGAAGGCGCCGACGACTACCTGGGCAAGCCGTTTTCCTTCCTGGAACTGGTGGCGCGCCTGCAAGCACTGACCCGACGCAGCGGCGGCCATGAGCCGGTGCAGGTGACGGTGGCCGACCTGTGGATCGACCTGATCAGCCGCAAGGCCAGCCGCAACGGCGTGCGCCTGGACTTGACCGCCAAGGAG
The DNA here is from genome assembly GCF_900004915.1 of Pseudomonas sp. 31 R 17. Taxonomy (NCBI): domain Bacteria; kingdom Pseudomonadati; phylum Pseudomonadota; class Gammaproteobacteria; order Pseudomonadales; family Pseudomonadaceae; genus Pseudomonas; species Pseudomonas sp. 31 R 17. Next base: position 83,704 of record NZ_CVTN01000065.1, on the reverse strand, counting down.
TTCTCGCTGCTCAGCGTATTGGCGCGACGCCAGGGCGAAATCCTGTCCAAGACCGCGATTGCCGAGATGGTCTGGGACATCAATTTCGACAGCGATGCCAATGTCGTCGAAGTGGCAATCAAACGCCTGCGCGCCAAACTCGACGGGCCCTTCGAGCACAAGCTGCTGCACACCATCCGTGGCATGGGCTACGTGCTGGAGAACCGCAGTGCCGGCTAACTCCATCGCCCTGCGCCTGAGCGGCATGTTCAGCCTGGTGGCGCTGCTGATCTTCGTACTGATCGGCGGCGCGCTCTATCAGCAAGTGGACCGCGGCCTGGGTCTGTTGCCGGGGGCCGAGCTGGATGCGCGCTACAGCGTGCTGGAATCCTCGGTGAACCGTTTTGGTACGCCCGAGCATTGGGTCAAGATAAAGGCCAAGCTCAAGCTGCTGGGCGAAGAAGACAAGCGCATTCGCTTCTGGGTGGTCAGCAGCGACCCAGGTTACGAATACGGCGAGCCCGATGCGCAGATTCGTGCGTTTGCCCAGGGCCCGACGGGTAAACGCGACCTGCGCCTGCCCGGCCATGATTATCCGTTCAAGGTGCTGGTCAGCCAGTTTGCCGCCAAGGAGCAACGCCCACCGCTGCGCTTCATGATCGCCATCGACACCGAGAATTTCCGCGCCACCCAGCACCATCTGCTGGTGGCGCTGGTCAGCCTGGCGCTGGTCGGCGTGATCATGGCCTCGCTGCTGGGTTTCTGGGTGTCGCGCATCGGTCTCAAACCCCTGGAAAAACTTTCGGCCGAAGCGCGCAAACTTGCGCCGCCCAAGCTCTCCGGGCGCCTGCAACTGTCACCGCTGCCGCCGGAACTGAGCCAGTTCGTCAACTCGTTCAACGCCACCCTCGACCGCGTCGAACTCGCCTACTCGCGCCTGGAATCCTTCAACGCCGACGTGGCCCACGAACTGCGCTCGCCGCTGACCAACCTGATCGGCCAGACCCAGGTCGCACTGACCCGCGGGCGCTCGGCCGAGCATTATTTCGAGGTGCTGCAATCGAACCTGGAAGAACTGGAGCGGCTGCGCTCGATCATCAACGACATGCTGTTCCTCGCCAGTGCCGACCAGGGCAGCAAGGCCACCAAGCTGATCGAAAGCGCCCTGGCCGATGAAGTCGCCACCACCCTCGACTACCTGGACTTCATTCTTGAAGACGCCCAGGTAACCGTACGTGTGCACGGCGATGCTCGGGTGCAGATCGAAAAGGCCCACCTGCGACGCGCGCTGATCAACCTGCTGAGCAATGCCGTGCAACACACCGCGCCGGGGCAGGTCATCGACGTGCATATAGAGGTGCAGGGCCAACAGGTAATGATCGGCGTGACCAATCCCGGCGAGGCGATTGCCAGCGAGCATTTGCCGCGCCTGTTCGAACGGTTTTACCGAGTGGACGCGTCGCGCAGCAACAGCGGCGCGAATCACGGGCTGGGACTGGCCATCGTCAAGGCGATTGCGTTGATGCATGGCGGGGATGTGTTCGTACGCAGCGAGGGTGGCGGCAATACCTTCGGCATGACCCTGCCTGTCTAGAACACCTCAATCAAATGTGGGAGGGGGCTTGCCCCCGATTGCGGTATGCCTGCTACAGATGAGTCGGCTGATCCACCGCCATCGGGGGCAAGCCCCCTCCCACAGTCAGAATATCCATACCCGTACAAACTGTTGCAATTTGGGCAACAGTCATTATCTTGTTACACTCTGTATCACAGCGCTCACCTGCGTTACTTTGACGCATCGATGAGCGCGCCGGCAAAGGCAGCTGACCCTCACCCGAATTTCCCTCGACTTATTTCCAGGGCTCTACACTGGGAATCTGTCTTAAAGCCGCTGACTTCAGCGGCTTTTTTTTGCCGTGAAAAAAGGCCGGGCACACCCCCACGACACTGGCCGTTCATGCTTGACCAAAGGAGCTCCAGCGGTGAAGAACTCGCTGACGTTGACCCCGTTATTCCTCGCAATCGCAGCAACGATCACCCCCCTTGCCCATGCGTCAGACACGGCACCCGACGAAGGTTTCGTCGAAGGCTCGCACCTCACGATCAACACCCGCAATTACTACATGAACCGCGACCGCCGCGACCTTCACACCGATGACAGCAAGGAGTGGGGCCAGGGCTTTATCGGTACCTTCGAATCCGGCTACACCCAGGGCGCGGTCGGTTTCGGCCTGGACCTCAACGCCATGCTCGGCCTCAAGCTCGACGGCGGTGGCGGCACGGACGGCTCCACCATCCTTCCGTACGGCAGCGGTAACGGCAAGGCGCCCGGCGCGTTTTCCACCGCTGGCGGCACCTTGAAAATGCGGGCGTTCGATACCGAGTTGAAGGCCGGCGACCTGTTCCTCAACAACCCGGTGATTGCCGGCGGCATGACGCGCATGCTGCCCCAGACGTTTCGCGGTGTGAGCCTGAGCAACCACAGTCTCGATGGCTGGATGTTCGAAGGCGGCCAGGCCAGCTTTACCAAGCTCTACAACCAGAGCGGCCACCGGCGCATCGGCACCAGCTACGGCGCGTTGCCGGCCAACGCCGACAGCCGGCACCTGAACTGGGCCGGTGTCTCGTTCAGCGCAATCCCGGCGCTGACCAGCAACCTGTACGCCGCCGAACTCAAGGACGTATGGCACCAGTACTACTACGACCTTGAATACACCTACGCACTGAACGACCTGGTCAGCCTGACCCCCGGCCTGCACTACTACCACACCCAGGACACCGGCCAGGCGCTGCTCGGCAATATCGACAACAACACCTACAGCCTGCATGTCACCGTGGGCGTGGGCAACCACAGCGTCACCGCCGCGTACCAGCGGGTCAACGGCAACACGCCGTTCGACTACATCACCCAGGGCGACAGCGTGTACCTGGACAACTCCCAGCAATACTCGGACTTCAACGGCCCCAACGAGCGTTCGTGGAAGCTCAAGTACGCCTACGATTTTGCCGGTGTCGGCCTGCCGGGCCTGACGTCCGCCGTGTCCTATATCAGCGGCAAGACCGACCTGACCCGCGTCGACCCCAACAGCCGCGGCTACGGCAACTGGTACAGCGCCGATGGCAAGAACGCCAGGCACTGGGAGCGGGACATCGACCTGAAGTACGTGGTGCAAGATGGCAAGGCCAAGGACCTGGCGGTGCGCCTGCAATGGGCGACCCACCGGGGTGGCAATGGCTATTCGGCGGTGGACCGGGATGTGGATGAGTACCGGGTGATTGTGGACTATCCGATCAACGTGTTCTGAGCACGATCGTTCTGACGATGAAGATCCAATGTGGGAGGGGGCTTGCCCCCGATAGCGGTGGGCCAGTCAACATATCATTTGCTGACACTCTGCTATCGGGGGCAAGCCCCCTCCCACATTTGGATCTGCGCCATATTCCGGAGTTGCTACTACGCTAAAGGGCATCTCAACGCAGAAGTACGTCCGATGAGCCCAAGCCCTGCCCGCCCTACCCGCCGCCCGGAGCGCTTGCTGATCCTGGGCAGCACCCTCACGGTATTGCTGATCGTAGGCATCGTCACCGCCTTGTTGATTCGTGAACACGCCAATACCTTGCAGACCGCCAAGCGCACCGCCAACACCATCACTCAATTGATCGACGCCGATGTGCTGCGCAACGTCGAGCTGTATGACATGGCGCTGGAAGGCCTGATCGCCGCGGCCGCGCGCACCGACCTGCAGGACCTGCCCGCCAGCATCCGGCACCTGGTGCTGTTCGACCGTTCCAACGCAGCGCCCTACAAGGGCGACATCCTGCTGCTGGGTCCAGGCGGCGAGGTGATCGCCGACTCTTCCCAGCTCACACCCAAGACCGGCAACTTCGCCGACCGCGACTATTTCCAGATTCACCGTGGCAATTCCGACATCGGGCTGTATATCAGTCGCCCGTTCATGGCCCGCTGTGAATGCGAAGACCCCTGGCGCATCGCATTCAGCCGCCGCCTTTCATCGGCGGACGGGCGCTTTCAAGGGGTGGCCGTCGCCTCCATGCGTCTTTCGTACTTCCACCAACTGTTCAGCAGCCTGAATATCGGCGCCGGCAGCACCATCACTCTGCTCAACCATCAAGGCATCCTGTTGGCGCAGGAGCCTTTGCTGGAAGCGGACATGATCAACAAGGACCTGAGTGCGCGGCCCAATGTGGCACGCATGCTGCGCGAGCGAGACGGCAATTTTCGCAGCGTATCCAGTGTCGACCATCGGGGGCGGCTCTACAGTTTCTCGAGTGTCGGCAATTTGCCGCTGATCGTCGCAGTGGCCCTGGCCAGCGACGAAGTATTCGCGCCCTGGCGACGCGCCGCTTGGTTGGTCGGCCTGGCAACAGGGGTGTTGTGCATTGGCCTGTTATGGCTGACCTGGGCGCTGAGCAAGGAGCTGCGCCGGCGCCACCGGGTCGAGCAGGTGCTGTCAGAACTGGCAGGTACCGATGCCCTTACCGGCCTGGCCAACCGCCGCACCCTGGACCAGCGCCTGCGCCTGGAATGGGACCGCGCACAACGCTCGACCGAGCCGCTGACGGTGCTGATGATCGATGTCGACCACTTCAAGGCTTTCAACGACCGCCATGGTCATCAGGGTGGAGATGATGCGCTGCGCGCCGTGGCGCAGGTGATAGACAGCAATATCCGCCGCCCGGCCGACCTGGCGGCGCGTTATGGCGGTGAAGAATTCGCGGTGGTGCTGCCCCATACCGATGCCAAGGGCGCGTGGGTGATTGCCGAGCGTATCCGCCAGAGCGTCCAGTACTTGCCACGGATGGCTGGGGATGATCAGCCGATCACGGTGAGCATCGGCATGAGCACGTGGCACAAACACAGCCGTAACACGCTTGAGGATCTGCTGTTCAAGGCCGACCAGGCGTTGTACGAGGCCAAGCACAGCGGACGCAATCGGACGTTGGACGCGGCAACCCTGCCTGTGTAGGAACGATCTATCAGCGCATAAAAAAAGGCCACCCGAAGGCAGCCTTTAAAAACTAAAGAAAGAGAGTTGTTACTTACACCGCCGCAACGGGACGCATGTAAGAGATCGGTGCGGTGCTGGCATCTTCGAAGGTCACGACTTCCCAAGCGTCTGTCTGCTCAATCAACTTGCGCAGCAGCTGGTTGTTAAGGGCGTGGCCCGACTTGAAGCCTTTGAACTCGCCTATCAGGCTATTGCCCAGCAGGTAGAGGTCACCGATTGCATCGAGGATCTTGTGCTTGACGAATTCGTCTTCGTAGCGAAGACCGTCTTCGTTCAGTACACCATCCGCGTCGACCACAATGGCGTTTTCAACGCTGCCGCCGAGTGCGAGGTTGTGCTTGCGCAGGTACTCGATGTCACTCATGAAACCAAAGGTACGGGCGCGGCTGACTTCTTTTACGAACGAAGTGCTGGAAAAATCCACGCTTGCACTCTGGGTGCGGTCACGGAATACCGGGTGATCGAAATCGATCTCAAAGCTCACTTTAAAGCCTTCGAACGGGACGAAGGTGGCGCGCTTGTCGCCGTCTTCTACTGTCACTTCCCGCAGAATGCGAATGAACTTCTTGGCTGCGTCCTGTTCTTCCAGGCCGGCAGATTGAATCAGGAATACGAAGGGTCCAGCGCTGCCATCCATGATCGGGACTTCGGACGCGGAGAGCTCGACGTAGGCGTTATCGATGCCCAGGCCAGCCATGGCCGAGAGCAAATGCTCCACCGTATCCACTTTGACGTCACCGTTGACCAGTGTGGTCGACATCGTGGTTTCGCCAACGTTTTCCGCGCGAGCAGGAATCTGCACCACAGGGTCCAGGTCGGCACGCACAAACACGATGCCGGTGTCGACAGGTGCAGGCTTGAGGGTCAGGTATACCTTCTCCCCGGAGTGCAGACCTACACCTGTGGCACGAATAATATTCTTCAGGGTGCGTTGTTTAATCATGGCTTGGACCGCTTCAGCGCAAATTGCGAACTGGTATCAACAAAGGCTGGCGATAATAGCAGACCAGACCTTTGCTGAACACCAATCACCTTCATAGCCCTGATACATTCCATTAATCGGCCTGACGACGCAGGAATGCCGGGATATCCAGGTAGTCCAGATCGTCTTGCGGATTCGGGCTACGGGACGCCGCAGCACCGGCCTGAGCCTGGTTGCGCATCACGGTCGGACGGTCCAGGTCACGGTAGTTCACCGACGGCAGTTCCTGGCGCGAAGGCGCTGGAGCGGCAGCCGACTGGCTGGCGTGGCTGGCCTGGCTGTTGTGCAGGGTGTTGTCGATGACCTTCACAGGCTTCTCGATTTTCGCACCCAGGCCGGTCGCAACCACGGTCACGTGCAGCTCGTCGCGCATGTCCGGATCGATAACGGTACCGACCTTGACCATGGCGTGCTCGGAAGCGAAGGCTTCGATGATGCTACCCACGTCGGAGTACTCACCCAGGGACAGGTCAGGGCCGGCGGTGATATTCACCAGGATGCCGCGTGCACCTTGCAGGTTCACGTCTTCGAGCAGCGGGTTGCGGATGGCCGCTTCGGTGGCTTCGCGTGCACGGTTCGGACCGCTGGCGCAGCCGGTGCCCATCATCGCCATGCCCATTTCACTCATGACGGTACGTACGTCGGCAAAGTCGACGTTGATCATGCCCGGGCGCTTGATGATGTCGGAGATACCGCGAACGGCACCGGCCAGTACATCGTCAGCCTTGGCGAACGCGGACAGCAGGCTTGCGTCCTTGCCCAGGATGGTCAGCAGTTTCTCGTTGGGAATGGTGATCAACGAGTCGACGCTTTCAGACAGCAGACGGATACCTTCGTCGGCGATCTGCATGCGCTTGCGGCCTTCGAACGGGAACGGACGGGTCACGACAGCAACCGTCAGGATCCCCATTTCCTTGGCCACTTCGGCAATGATCGGCGCTGCACCGGTACCGGTACCGCCGCCCATGCCGGTGGTGATGAACACCATGTTAGTGCCTTGCAGCACTTCGGCAATACGCTCGCGGTCTTCCAGAGCGGCTTGACGGCCGACTTCCGGGTTGGCGCCAGCGCCGAGGCCCTTGGTCACGGCTGTGCCCAATTGCAGGATGGTCCGCGCGCCGATACTTTTCAGCGCCTGGGCATCAGTGTTGGCGCAGATGAATTCAACGCCTTCAATGTTGCTCTTGACCATATGGTTGACAGCGTTGCCGCCGCCACCGCCGACACCGATTACTTTGATAACCGGGCTAGCGGGGATGTTGTCTACGAGTTCAAACATGTTCCCTCTCCTTTCGTTTTCTCTAGTTTTTTCGCCTACTGCTTGTTACGGGTGTTGCGGTGTCACGGTAAGTCTTTAGAAATTGCCTTTGACCCACGCCTGCAGCCGCTCGAACAACGGCGCTTTGGCTTCGTCATCGCTGCGGTAGCTGTCACGGATACTCGGGCCCGACAGGGAAATGCCGTCGGTCTGCTTTTGCAGTCCGTACAACAGCAAGCCCACACCAGTGGAATAAATCGGGTTGCGCACCACGTCGCCCAGGCCCTTGACGCCATGGGGCACGCCGAGGCGCACCGGCATGTGGAAGATTTCCTCGGCCAGTTCGACCGCGCCTTCCATCTTCGAGGTGCCACCGGTCAGCACGATGCCGGCCGGGATCAAATCTTCGTAGCCGCTGCGACGCAGCTCTGCCTGGATCAGGGTGAACAGCTCGTCGTAACGCGGCTCGACCACTTCGGCCAGGGCCTGGCGCGACAGTTCGCGCGGCGGACGGTCGCCGACGCTCGGTACCTTGATGGTTTCACCGGCACCGGCCAGCTTGGCCAGGGCGCAGGCGTAGCGGATCTTGATTTCTTCGGCGTACTGGGTCGGTGTACGCAACGCCATGGCGATGTCGTTGGTGACCTGGTCGCCGGCGATCGGGATCACGGCGGTGTGACGGATCGCACCCTCGGTGAAGATCGCGATGTCGGTGGTGCCGCCGCCGATGTCCACCAGGCACACGCCCAGTTCTTTTTCGTCGTCGGTCAGTACCGAATACGCGGACGCCAATTGCTCAAGAATGATGTCGTCAATTTCCAGGCCACAGCGGCGCACGCATTTTTCAATGTTCTGTGCAGCGTTGACGGCGCAGGTCACCACGTGGACCTTGGCTTCCAGGCGCACGCCCGACATGCCCAGCGGCTCGCGCACGCCTTCCTGGTTATCGATCACGTAGTCCTGCGGCAAGGTGTGCAGCACACGCTGGTCAGCCGGGATCGCCACGGCCTGGGCGGCGTCGAGGACGCGCTCGAGGTCGGCCGCGCTGACCTCACGGTCGCGGATCGCCACGATGCCGTGGGAGTTCAGGCTGCGGATATGGTTGCCGGCCACGCCGACGAACGCCGAGTGAATCCGGCAACCGGCCATCAGCTGCGCTTCTTCGATGGCGCGCTGGATCGATTGCACGGTGGACTCGATGTTCACCACCACGCCCTTCTTCAGGCCCCGGGACGGATGCGTGCCAATACCGACGATTTCGATCGTGCCGTCTTCACCGACCTCGCCGACCAGCGCCACCACCTTGGAGGTGCCGATATCGAGACCGACGATCATTTTGCCGCTTTGCACGTTTGCCATGGGTCCTGCCTCTTCTTAATTCTTCGCGACAGCGGGTTGTGCTGCCGTGGGCGCCGCCGGTACACGCCAACCGACGGCCAGGCCGTTGGCGTAACGCAGGTCGACGCTCGCAATGTTCGTGATCTGTTCTTTCAAGGTTTTTTCATAGATGGCAATAAAGCGGCGCATCTTTTCCACCAAGCGGTCGCGTCCCAGCAACAACTCGATGCCCGGGCCGGAACTGCCTGCCCCGGTCGTCAGAAACCAGCTGCCCCGCTCACGCAATTCCAGGCGTGCAATGGAGAAGCCCAGTGGCCGCAGCATCTGGCTCAAGGCCTGGTACTGCTGCATCACTTGCTGTTGCGCCCGCTGCGGCCCGAACAGCTGCGGCAGGTGCTCATAGTTCGCCACTTCACGCGGCGCAAACGCCTGCCCCTGGTTGTTCAACAGTGCACCATCGCCCCAGCGGGCCACGGGCAGTTGTTCTTCCAGGCGGATCGTGACCTGGTCCGGCCATACGCGACGGACTTCGGCGTGGGCGATCCACGGCATCTGTTCCAGCTCGGCGCGCATGCCGGCCAGGTCGATGGTGAAGAAGCTCGCCGCCAGGAACGGGCTGATGCGCTGCTGCACCGCTTGCTGGCTGATGTAGCTCAAGTCGCCCTGCACGCTGATTTTGGTGATCGGCCGATCGGCATACGGCAACAGACGCTGCGCGCCCTCGTAGGTGCCAAAACCCAGCACCACCAGCAACACCGGCCAGAACAGCGCCTTGATGAAACCAAAGTTGGCTTTGGGCAGGCGCGCCGACATCGGCTCTTTGGCCACCATGCGGCTGGCACCCCGTGGCACCGGCTTGCGGCTCGGTGCTTGTGGGGGCTGATGACGAAGCGATGCGCCTTTCATGTCTTAGCCTCTTGGCTCGATGCTGGCGGCCAGGATCGCCAGCACCAACTGCTGGAAATCCAGGCCGGCGGCACGGGCGGCCATGGGGACCAGGCTGTGGTCGGTCATGCCCGGTGCGGTGTTGACTTCCAGGAACCAGAAATTGCCCTGGTCATCCTGCATCACGTCTGCCCGCGCCCAGCCGGCGATACCCAGCGCCTCACAGGCTTTCGCCGTGAGGTCCATCAAGTGTTGTTCCTTGGTTGCGTCAAGACCGCAGGGAATCCGGTACTGGGTATCGGAAGCCACGTACTTGGCGTCGTAATCGTAAAAAGTGTGGGGCGTGCCCAAGGCGATGGGCGGCAATACCTGGCCACGCAGGGTGGCGATGGTGTACTCGGGACCCTGGATCCACTGTTCCACCATCACTTGCGAATCGTAGGTGCTTGCCGCTTTCCATGCGTCGATCAATTCGGCGGCCGAGTTCACTTTGGCCATGCCGATACTGGAGCCTTCATGGGCTGGTTTGACGATCAAAGGCAGGCCCAGTTCCTTGGCTGCAGAAATACAATCGTCTTCGCTGCACAGCACGGCATGACGCGGGGTTGGAATCCCCAGGCTGTGCCACACCTGCTTGGTGCGCAACTTGTCCATCGCCAGCGCCGACGCCAGGATGCCGCTGCCGGTGTAGGGAATGCCGGCGCACTCGAGCAGGCCCTGCATGCTGCCGTCTTCACCGCCACGGCCATGCAGAATGATGAAGGCGCGGTCGATTTTTTCGGCCTGCAGGCGGGCGAGGAAGTCATCGCCCACGTCGATGCCGAACGCGTTCACGCCGGCGCTTTGCAGGGCTTGCAGCACGGCATTGCCGGACTTGAGCGACACTTCGCGCTCGGCGCTCTTGCCGCCGAACAGCACCGCGACGCGACCGAAGTCGGCCGGCGCGACCGTGGAGAACAGGGAGGCGTAATCAGTGATCATTTCGATGCTCCCTTCTCGGCGGTGAACAAAGGACTCGCGAGCAGTTTGGGGGCAAGACCACCGATATCACCGGCACCCTGGCACAGCAGGATGTCGCCGGCGCGCAGCAGCGGCTTGACGATCGGCGCCAGGTCCACACCACGCTCGATGTAGATCGGGTCCAACTGCCCGCGCTGACGGATGCTGTTGCACAGCTTGCGGCTGTCGGCGCCCGGGATCGGTTCTTCACCGGCCGGGTAGACCTCCATCAGCAGCAGCACGTTGGCATCGGCCAATACATTGACGAAGTCGTCGTACAGGTCGCGGGTGCGGCTGTAGCGGTGCGGCTGGTAGACCATCACCAGGCGGCGCTCCGGCCAGCCACCGCGCACGGCCTTGATCACGGCGGCGACTTCGGTCGGGTGGTGACCGTAGTCGTCCACCAGCATCACGTCGCCGCCTTCGACCGGCAGTTGGCCGTAGACCTGGAAGCGTCGGCCGACACCGGCAAAGCGCGACAGGCCCTCGACAATGGCTTCATCGCTGACGCCCTCATCGGTGGCAATGCAAATGGTCGCCAGGGAGTTCAGTACGTTGTGGTTGCCCGGCATATTCACCGAGACATCCAGCGGCTCGCGGTCGGGGCGCAGCACGGTGAAGAAGGTCTGCATGCCTTGCTGACGTACATTGATCGCACGCACGTCGGCGTCTTCGCTGAAGCCGTAGGTCACGGTCGGGCGCTTGACCTGCGGCAGGATTTCGCGCACCACCGGATCGTCCAGGCACACCACCGCCAAGCCGTAGAACGGCAGGTTGTGCAGGAAATCGACGAAGGTTTTCTTCAACTTGTTGAAGTCACCGTCGTAGGTCGCCATGTGGTCTTCGTCGATGTTGGTGACGACGGCGACCAGCGGTTGCAGGTGCAGGAAGCTCGCGTCACTTTCATCGGCTTCTGCGATCAGGTAGCGGCTGGTGCCGAGCTGGGCATTGGTGCCGGCTGCATTCAGGCGGCCACCGATGACGAAGGTCGGGTCCAGGCCGCCGGCGGCGAACACCGAGGCGATCAGGCTGGTGGTGGTGGTCTTGCCGTGAGTACCGGCGACGGCGATGCCGTGGCGGTAGCGCATCAGCTCGGCGAGCATTTCGGCGCGCGGCACCACGGGTATACGACGTTCGAGGGCGGTGGCCACTTCCGGGTTGGAGGTATTCACAGCGCTGGATACCACCAGCACATCGGCCTCGGCGGCATTCTCGGCACGGTGGCCGATAAAGATCTGCGCGCCAAAGGACTTCAGGCGCTCGGTGACCGGCGACTCTTTCAAATCGGAGCCGGACACCTGATAGCCCAGGTTCAGCAATACTTCGGCAATGCCGCACATGCCCACGCCGCCGATACCGACGAAGTGGATGCGACGGATGCGGCGCATTTCCGGTTGCGGCATGGCTTTCTGATTCTCAACCATGGGCCACCTCCAGGCAGATATCGACCACGGTGCGGGTTGCGTCAGGTTTGGCCAGGCGGCTTGCGGTGCTCGCCATGCTGTTGAGTCGTTCCGGTTGCATCAAAACCTCGGTCAGGCGTGCGGCCAAATCGGCGGCGCCAGTCGTTCTTTGCGGCAGCAGGAAGGCAGCGCCCTCCCCGGCCAAATATTCGGCGTTGCGGGTCTGGTGATCGTCGATTGCATGGGGCAGAGGCACCAGCAATGACGGCAGACCGGCGGCAGCCAGTTCACTGACGGTCAGCGCACCAGCGCGACAGACCACCAGGTCGGCCCAGCCATAGGCTTGGGCCATGTCTTTGATGAAGGGCTGTACGTTCGCCTCGACACCGGCTTCGCGATAGCGCGTGGCGGTGACTTCATCGTGGTTTTTGCCGGCCTGATGGAAGATTTCCGGACGCAGTGCTTCGGGCAGTTGCGCAACGGCTTCAGGCAGCAATTTGTTCAGTGGCTCGGCGCCCAGGCTTCCGCCCAGGATCAGCAGGTGTGCCTTGCGTCCGGCCAGCGCTTCACGTGCGATGGTCATGAACAGTTCGGTACGCACCGGGTTGCCGGTGGTGCGAAGCTTGTCCGAAGCCGCGAACGTTTTCGGGAAGGCTTCACACACCCGCGCGGCCAACGGCACCAGCAGACGGTTGGCGGTACCGGCGACGGCGTTCTGTTCATGGACAATCACCGGTACGCCGGCGAGTTTCGCCGCCACACCACCGGGGCCGGTCACATAACCGCCAAAGCCGAGCACGCACACCGGCTTCAGTTCGCGGATGATCTTGCGTGCCTGCAGGACCGCCTTGAGCAACACGAACGGCGCCTTGAGCAGGGACAATTTGCCCTTGCCACGCAGGCCGGTGACGTTGATCAGGTGCAGCGTCAAACCGGCGTTCGGCACCAGTTCGTTCTCGATGCCGCGCGGCGTGCCCAACCAGTGCACGCTGTAGCCACGGCTCTGGAATTCACGCGCGCAGGCCAGGGCCGGGAACACATGGCCCCCGGTGCCGCCGGCCATGATCAGCACGTTAGCGCCCATGGGTCGGCTCCTCGGCGAAGTCGCTTTCGCTGAACTCCATCTCTTCGCTGCCCAGGTGCGTACGACTTTCCCACTCGATGCGCAGCAACAAGCCCAGGCAAGCGCAGCAAATCACCAGCGAACTGCCGCCGTAACTGAGGAACGGCAGGGTCAGGCCCTTGGTCGGCAGCAAGCCGACGTTCACGCCGATATTGATCAGGAACTGGCCGATCCACAGGAACGACAAGCCGTACGCCACATAGGCGGCGAAATACTGTTTGGCTTTCTCGGCCCACAAGCCGATGTACATGCCGCGCACGCAGACAAATACGAACAGCGCGACGGTGCACAGCGAACCGACCACGCCCAGTTCCTCGGCGAGCACCGAGAACACGAAGTCGGTGTGCGCTTCCGGCAGGTAGAACTGCTTCTGCACGCTGTTGCCCAGGCCCACGCCCAGCCACTCGCCGCGCCCGAACGCGATCAACGCCTGGGTCAGCTGGTAGCCGGAGCCGAACTGGTCGGACCACGGGTCGGTAAAGGTAATCAGGCGCGCCATCCGGTAGGGTTGCGCCTGCACCAGGATCGTGACCGCCGCGACGGCCAGCACCACCATCAAGGTGAAACGGAACAGACCGACACCGCCGAGGAACAGCATCGCGGCGGCAGCCCCCATCATCACCACGGTGGCACCGAAGTCGGGCTCCATCAGCAGCAGGCCGGCCATGGGCAGCAGCACGATGAACGGCTTGAAGAAGCCCATCCAGCTTTCGCGCACTTCTTTCTGACGGCGTACCAGGTAGCCGGCCAGGTAAATCACCACGAACACCTTGGCGATTTCCGACGGCTGTACGTTGAACGCACCGAAGCCGATCCAGCGCATCGAACCGTTCACCTCGCGGCCGATGCCGGGCAGGATCACCATGACCAGCAAACCGAACGCGCCGATCAGCATCAGCCAACCCAGGCGCTGCCAGGTGGCGATCGGAATCATCATGGTGACGATGCACGCACCGAGGCCGATCACCAGGTACACCAGGTGGCGGATCATCATGTACAGGGTGTTGCCCGACTGCACGGCGGCCACTTCGGAAGATGCCGAGGTGATCATCACCAGGCCCAGGCCGAGCAGCGCCAGGCAACCGGCGAGCATTGGGAAATCCAGGTCGATGCCGCGCCCGGTAATGATCGGCGACGGGTACGGCTTGATAATGTTCTTAAGGTTGAGGCTCATGCCAAAGCCTCCACGGCGCGGGCGAACAGCTGGCCGCGCTCTTCATAGTTCTTGAACATGTCGAAACTGGCGCAGGCCGGCGACAGCAGCACCGCATCACCCGGCTGGGCCAGGGCCTTGCACCGGGCAATCGCGTCATCCAGGGAAGTGGCACGCACCTGCGGCACAGCGTCACCCAGGGCGGCGGCGATCAGGTCCGAATCGCGGCCCATCAACACCACGGCGCGGCAATGCGCAGCCACCGGGCCTTTAAGGTCCTTGAAGTCGGCACCCTTGCCGTCGCCACCGGCGATCAGCACCACCTTGCCGTCGATATCGGCACCCAGGCCTTCGATGGCTGCCAGGGCAGCACCGACATTGGTGGCTTTGGAATCGTTGTAATAGCTGACGCCATCGAGGTCGCGCACCCACTGGCAGCGATGCTCAAGGCCGGCGAACGTGCGCAGGGCGGCGAGCATGGCGTCGAACGGCAGGCCAACCGCGTGGCCGAGCGCCAGGGCTGCCAGGGCATTGGATTGGTTATGGGCGCCACGGATTTTCAGTTCGCGCGCCGGCATCAGGTTCTGGAATTCGAAGGCCAGGTACTTCTCGCCGTTCTCTTCGCGAATGCCGAATGCCTTGAAGTCGGGCTTGCCCAGGCCGAAGGTCCAGCACGGCATGCCCTCGCCGATCAGTGGACGGCTCAGGGCATCCTGGCGGTTGACCACAAACTGCCTGGCACCGCGGAAGATCCGATGCTTGGCCAGGTGATAAGCCGGCAGGCCGCTGTAGCGGTCCATGTGGTCTTCGCTGACGTTCAACACGGTGGCCACTTCGGCGCCCAGCTCGTGAGTGGTTTCCAGCTGGAAACTCGACAGCTCCATCACGTACAGCTCGACGTCGTCGCTGAGCAGGTCCAGCGCAGGCATCCCCAGGTTGCCGCCCACCGCCACGCGCTTGCCGGCCGCAGCCGCCATTTCGCCGACCAGGGTGGTCACGGTGCTTTTTGCGTTGGAACCGCTGATGGCCACGATCGGCGCCTTGGCGTTGCGCGCAAACAGGTCGATATCGCCGGACAGCTTCACGCCCCGCGCCGCAGCGGCTTGCAGGGCCGGTGTAGCCAGCGCCAGGCCGGGGCTCACGTAGAGCTCATCGGCGCGGCACAGAAACTCGACATCCAGTTCGCCACAGCGCACTTCCACGTGCGGGTAGTCACGGCGCAGCGTGACCAGCTCCGGTGGATTTTCCCGCGTATCGGCCACGGCGAACGACGTGCCCCGGTTCGCCAGGAAGCGAACCAGGGACATGCCGCTCTTGCCGAGGCCGACAACGATGCGGAAGTGGTCTGAAGCGATCAGGGACACTCGTTTCTACCTCAGTTTCAGGGTGGCAAGGCCGACCAGTACCAGAATCACGGTGATGATCCAGAAACGGACGATCACGCGTGGCTCGGGCCAGCCCTTGAGTTCAAAGTGGTGGTGAATCGGCGCCATGCGAAATACGCGGCGCCCGGTCAATTTGAAGGAGGCCACCTGGATGACCACCGACAGGGTTTCCATCACGAACACACCGCCCATGATGAACAGCACGATTTCCTGGCGCACGATCACCGCGATGGTGCCCAGTGCCGCGCCCAGCGCCAGTGCGCCGACGTCGCCCATGAACACTTGCGCCGGGTAGGTGTTGAACCACAGGAACCCCAGGCCGGCACCGATCAGCGCGCCGCAGAACACGATCAACTCGCCCGCGCCCGGCACATAGGGAATCAGCAGGTATTCAGCGAATTTCACGTTACCCGACAGGTAGCAGAAGATGCCGAGCGCGCCGCCCACCATCACCGTCGGCATGATCGCCAGGCCGTCGAGGCCGTCGGTCAGGTTCACCGCGTTGCTGGAGCCGACAATCACGAAATAGGTCAGCACCACGAAGCCGATGCCCAGTGGAATGCTGGCGTCCTTGAGCATCGGGATGATCAGGGTGGTTTCAACGGCGCTAGGCGCGGTGGTGTAGAGGAAGATCGCCGCCGCCAGGCCGAATACCGATTGCCAGAAATACTTCCAGCGGCTTGGCAGGCCCTTGGAGTTTTTCTCGATCACTTTGCGGTAGTCATCCACCCAGCCGATGGCGCCGAACAGCAGGGTCACCAGCAGCACCACCCACACATAGCGGTTATGCAGATCGGCCCAGAGCAGGGTGCTGACGCCGATGGACGACAGGATCAACGCACCGCCCATGGTCGGGGTGCCGGACTTGGACAGGTGCGACTGCGGTCCGTCATTGCGAACCGATTGACCAATTTGCAGGTTCTGCAGGGTGCGGATCATCCACGGCCCCAGGAACAGCGACAAACACAGCGCGGTCAGCACACCCAGGATCCCGCGCAGGGTCAGGTACTGAAAGACCGCGAAGCCTTTGTGGAACTGTTGCAGATACTCAGCCAGCAGCAGCAGCATTAATGTTTCTCCGTACTTGAGCCACACAAGGCTGCGACGACGTTTTCCATCACCGCGCTGCGCGATCCCTTGATCAAAATGGTTGTGTGTTTATCGTGCTCGGCCGCAGCCAACGCCTGGATCAATTCGGCCTGGGTCGCGAAATGGCGCGCGCCGGGGCCGAAGGCGTCTACCGCGTGAGCCATGTTCGGGCCGACTGCGTAGAGCGCGTCGACTTTACCGGCGGCATAGGCACCGACTTCGCGGTGGCCTTGCTCGGCCCAGTCGCCCAGTTCGCCGATATCGCCCAGTACCAGCACTTTGCGCCCATCGAAGCCTGTGAGCAGGTCCACGGCGGCATTGATGGAAGACGGGTTGGCGTTGTAGGTGTCATCGATCACGCGCATGCCGTTACTGGCCAATTGCGCCACGGTGCGCCCCTTGACCGGCTGCACCGCGCCCAGGCCTGTGGCGATGCCGAACAGCGACACGCCCAGGGCGTAAGCGGCAGCGGCGGCGGCCAGGGCGTTGGCGACGTTATGGTTGCCCAGCAGGTTCAATTGCACGTGCTCATTGCCTTGCGGGGTATGCAAGGTGAAGGACGGGCAACCCCGTGCATCGACGGTAATGGTGGAGGCGTGGAAATCGGCCGCAGCGTTCAGCACGGCAAACGTCAGTACCTTGCGACCGGCAGCGCGTGCACGCCAGGTCTCGAACGCCTTGTCATCCAGATTCAGTACAGCAGTGCCCGAAGCGTCGAGGCCTTCAAGGATTTCGCCCTTGGCTTCGACGATTTTTTCCGGGCCGCCGAACTCACCGACGTGGGCGGTGCCTGCGTTGTTGATAATCGCGACGTGAGGCTGGGTCAGCGCCACGGTGTAGGCAATCTCGCCGATGCGTGAAGCGCCCAGCTCGATCACCGCCGCCGTGTGTTCCGGGGCCAGTTCGAGCAGGGTCAGCGGTGCGCCGAAATCATTGTTCAGGTTGCCACGGGTAGCGAGCACCGGCCCGCGCGTGCGCAGTACACCGGCCAACAGCTCTTTGACGGTGGTCTTGCCACTGGAACCGGTGACGGCGGCAACCGGCTTGTCGAAGGCGGCGCGGTTCAGCGCGCCCAGTTGACCCAGGGCCAGGCGGGTATCGGCAACCAGCAACTGCGGCAACGTGGCGTGTGCCACTTCGCGTTGCACCAGGGCACCCACGGCGCCTTTGGCGGCGACTTCGTTAAGGTAGTCATGGCCATCGAAGCGCGGGCCTGCGAGGGCGACGAACAACTGGCCCGGCGTGATGTTGCGGCTGTCGATACTGACGCCGTCGAACGTGCAATCGCTGGACAGCACGCGGGCGGACAACGCCTGGGCCAGTTCGCTGAATGTCATCGCCTTAAGCATGGGCGACCTCCCAGGCAGTCAAGGCGCGATCCGCCTCGACCAGATCGGAAAAGGCATGACGCTCGCCGTTGATTTCCTGGTAATCCTCATGCCCCTTGCCGGCCAGCACGACCACGTCATCCGCGCTGGCGCCAGCGATCAATTGCGCGATGGCGGCGCCGCGACCGGCCACGAAGGTGACGTTGGCGGTGTCTTTGAAGCCTTCGCGGATATCGTCGAAAATCCGCCCTGGGTCTTCGCTGCGCGGGTTGTCGTCGGTCACCAGCACGCCGTCAGCCAGGCGCTCGACAATCTCGGCCATCAACGGACGCTTGCCGCGATCGCGGTCGCCGCCGCAGCCGAACAGGCACAACAGCTTGCCCTTGGCATGGGGGCGCAGCGCCAGCAGGACTTTTTCCAGGGCGTCAGGGGTGTGAGCGTAGTCGACCACCACCAGCGGTTGTGTGCCGCCACCCAGGCGCTGCATGCGACCGGCAGGGCCTTCCAGCTTCGGCAAGACCTTGAGGATTTCGTCGAGGGCGTAATCCAGGCCGAGCAGCGCGCCGATAGCGGCCAGCACGTTGCTCAGGTTGAAGCGACCGAGCAAGGTGCTGCGCAAATGGTGTTCGCCCTGAGGCGTAACCAACGTAGCGCGCACGCCTTCGTCATTGAATTGGGCCTCACGGCAATACAGGTAGGCGCTGGAATCCTCCAGGCTATAGCTGATCAGGCGCGCTTCGCTGTCCTGGGCAGCCAGCTGGCGGCCAAACGCGTCGTCGAGGTTGACCACCCGGCATTTCAGATCATTCCAGGCGAACAGCTTGGCCTTGGCGGCGGCGTACGCCTCCATGGTGCCGTGGTAGTCCAGGTGGTCACGGGACAGGTTGGTTATCACGGCCACATCAAACGCCAACGCTGTCACGCGGCCCTGGTCCAGGCCATGGGACGAGACTTCCATGGCAACCGCCCTGGCGCCGGCCTTTTTCAGGTCGGCCAGGGTCGCCTGCACGGCAATCGGGTTCGGCGTGGTGTGCAGGCCGCTTTGCAACGCGCCATAAAAGCCGGTGCCCAGGGTACCGACGATGCCGCAGTGCTGGCCCAGCAGGTCCAGCGCCTGGGCGACCAGCTGGGTCACGCTGGTCTTGCCGTTGGTGCCGGTCACGCCGACCAGATTGAGGTGGCGGCTCGGCTCGCCATAGAAGCGCCCGGCGATGTCGGACAGCTGGGCGGCCAGGTTCTTCACCGGAATCAACGGCACATCGGTGATTGGCAGCACAGTCGCGCCATCCACTTCATAGGCCACGGCGGCAGCGCCACGCTGCAGGGCATCGGCGATGTGCGCACGGCCATCGAATTTGCCACCAGGCACCGCCAGGAACAAGTCACCGGCGCGTACCGTGCGGCTGTCCAGGCTCAACTCGCGGATCAACAGATCGCGGCCGGCGTGGGCAAAAATCTTGTTCAGGCTAAGAGACATCAGCCGCGCCCTCCATTGGCTTTTACGGCGGCTACCGGCGGTGCGGCGTTCGCTTGCTGGGTCGGCGGCAGGTTGTCCGGCGTGATGTTCATGAGGCGCAGGGTGCCGGACATGACTTTGCTGAACACCGGCGCCGAGACCAGGCCACCGAAGTAACCGGCCTTGCTCGGCTCATCGATCACCACGACGATGGCGTAGCGTGGGTCGCTCATCGGACCGAAACCGGCGAACAGCGAGCGATAGGAATTTTCCGCATAGCCCTTGGTGCCGACCGAGGTTTTACGTGCGGTACCGGACTTGCCGGCCACGTGATAAGCCGGCACCTGGGCGCGGAATACACCACGCGGCGCCTCGATCACTTGTTGCAGCATGCCTTGCATGGTCTTGGCGACTTTTTCCGGGATCACCTGGGTGGCTTTCGGCGCTTCGTCGACATGGATCAGGCTCAGCGGAACCATGCGGCCGTTATTGGCCAATACAGAGAAAGCATGGGCCAGCTGGATCGCGGTCACCGACAGGCCGTAGCCGTAGGACAGCGTGGCGGTCTCGGCTTTTTTCCAGTCGCGGTAGTTCGGCAGGTTGCCTACGCGCTCACCGGGGAAGTCGAGCCCGGTGGGTTGACCCAGGCCGATTTTCTGCGCCAGGTGGTAGATGGTCTCGCCGCCGATATCAAAGGCGACCTTGCTCATGCCCACGTTACTGGAGTTGATCAGGATGCCGGTCAGGTCCAACACCGGGCCCTCGGTACGGGACACGTCACGAATGGTGTATTTGCCCAACTGCAACGTACCTGGATACACCTCGACCTTGTCGCTGGGCTTCCAGCGTCCGGTTTCCAGGGCGGCGCTCATGGAGATGGCTTTCATGGTCGAACCCGGCTCGAACACGTCGATCATGGCGCGGTTGCGCATCATCGCCGGTTGCAGGTTGCGACGGTTGTTCGGGTTGTACGTAGGCTGGTTGACCATGGCGAGGATCTCGCCAGTCTTCACGTCCATGATCACCAGGCTGCCGGCTTTTGCGCCGTTCTCGATGATCGCGTTACGCAGTTCACGGTTGGCCAGGTACTGCAGGCGCAAGTCAATCGACAACGCCAAGGGCTTGCCGGCCTTGGCGTTCTTGGTGACCTGTACATCCTTGATCAGTCTGCCGCGCCGATCCTTGATGACCTGGCGCTTGCCCGGAACCCCGGCCAGCCATTCGTCGTAGGCCAACTCGACCCCTTCGCGGCCATGGTCATCGATATCGGTAAAACCGACCATGTGCGCAGTGGTTTCCCCGGCCGGGTAGAAACGACGAAATTCCTCGATGCCATAGACACCGGGAATTTTAAGGTCGAGCACTTGCTGACCCTGCTCAGGGGTGAGCCCGCGAACCAGGTAGATGAATTCTTTATTGGCCTGGGCTTCCAGGCGCTCGGTCAGGGCCTTGCGATCCTGCCCCAGGGCAGCGGCGAGTTCGGGCCACTTGTCCTTGGCCACCTGCAATTCCTTGGCGTTGGCCCACAGGGTGGTCACCGGCGTACTCACGGCCAGGGGCTCGCCGTTACGGTCGGTGATCAGGCCGCGGTGCGCGGGAATCGGGATATGTCGCAGGCTACGGGCGTCGCCCTGGCCGATCAGGAAGTCACGGTCGACCACCTGCAGGTCGAAGATCCGCCAGACGATCGCGCCTACCATCAACGCCAGCAAGCCGAGCATCAGACGGAAGCGCCATGGGTAGAGTGCGCCCTCGAGCTTCATCATGGCGCCACCATGCGAACGTCGGCAGCGCCCGGAATGTGCATTTTCAGTTGTTCGGTGGCCAGCACTTCGATACGGCTATGGGCCGTCCAGGTGCTCTGCTCCAGGATCAGCCGACCCCATTCCGCCTGCGCCTTGTCGCGCACGCTCAATTCCCCGTAGAGGGTATTGAGCAACTGACGGTTCCAATGCGCGCTGTAGGACACCGCAATCGCGGACACCAGCACGCCGACAAACAGCAGCAACATAAAGAAGCTGCCGCCCGGCAGGGGTTTGGCGAAAAGCTTGCTCACCGCAACTTCTCCGCGACGCGCATGACGGCGCTACGGGAACGTGGGTTGGCCTTGAGTTCGGCTTCGGAGGCGAACTGCGCTTTGCCATGGATTTTGATTTTCGGCACAAAGGCTTCGAAACGCACCGGCAGGTTGCGCGGCAGGTTGTCCGACTCGCCCTTGACCAGACGCCGCATGAACAGTTTGACGATGCGGTCTTCCAGGGAATGGAAACTGATCACCACCAGGCGACCGCCCACTTCCAGCGCCTCGAGGGCAGCCTCGAGGCCGGCCTCCAGATCGCCCAATTCGTTGTTGACGTGAATGCGCAAGCCCTGGAACGCACGGGTCGCCGGGTTCTTGCCCTTCTCCCAGGCCGGGTTGGCGACCTTGAGCACTTCGGCCAGGTCGGCGGTGCGTTCGAACGGCTGGATCTCGCGGCGCTCGACCACGGCGCGGGCCATGCGGCCGGCGAAGCGTTCTTCACCGTATTCCTTGAACACCCGGGCGATTTCTTCGACTGGCGCGGTGGCGATGAACTGCGCGGCGCTGACGCCACGCGTCGGGTCCATGCGCATATCGAGGGGGCCGTCGTTCATGAAGCTGAAGCCGCGCTCCGGGTCATCGAGCTGCGGCGAAGACACGCCCAGGTCGAGCAGAACCCCGGCCACCTTGCCCGCCATGCCGCGCTCGGCGACTTCGGCGCCAAGCTCGGCAAAGCTGCGCTGCACAACGACAAAGCGGCCGTCTTCGGCCGCTAGCGCTTGCCCGGTGGCAATCGCTTGAGGGTCTTTGTCGAACCCGAGGAGTTTACCGCCGGGCCCGAGTTGGCTGAGTATCAACCGACTGTGCCCGCCCCTGCCGAAGGTGCCGTCCAGATAGCAGCCATCCGCGCGTACGGCGAGAGCCTCAACGGCTTCGTCAAGCAGTACGGTGATGTGGTTAAAGCCGCTATCAATAGTCACAGGATCAAATCACGCAGTTCATCAGGCATGGCGCCCGGTTGTTGAATAGCAGCCAGGTCAGCTGCAGAAACAGCATCCCAGGCATCTTCGTCCCACAATTGGAACTTGTTCAATTGGCCTACCAGCATCGCGCGCTTGTCGAGCCTGGCGTATTCGCGCAACCGCGGAGGCACCAGGAAACGACCGCTACCATCGAGTTCAAGGTCGACGGCATTACCGATCAGCAAACGCTGGAGGCGGCGGTTTTCTTCACGCAATGAAGGCAGCGCGCGCAACTTGGTTTCGATCAACTCCCACTCATCGAGGGGGTAAACACATAAACAAGGGTCAACAGCGTCAATCGTGATGATTAACTGCCCTGAACTTCGCGAAATGAGCTCGTCACGATACCGGCTCGGCATAGCGAGACGGCCTTTTGCATCGAGACTGATAGCGTTAGCTCCGCGAAACACAGATGCGTTTCTCCAAATTTTAGCGTTTTACGTTCAAAAAACCCACTTTGTGCCACTTTCCGCCACTTGCGCACACTATAGGAATGCGCCCACCACACCGTCAAGGCGCGGATAGAAGGAAAAGCCTTACAGAACGGAGATTTACGAGCGTAAAGAGAGGAGAAACCCGACTTCAGCGTTGTTTTTGACTCAACAAGCGCAAAGAACTCAAAGAGCTGAGGCTCAAAGTTAAAGTAATTTATTAAGAGTAAGATTTTTTTGGTATTACGAAGACGCATCTGCCAATGATTTGGCAGGGAGGGATTCTTGCGTTACTACCGGTTTCTGCCCGAGATTCGGACGGAAGGAAAAAGGTGGAGAGTCGATCTGTAAGCCGGGTTCTGTCTTGAACAGTCATTCGTCTACGATGGCCATCACTGGACATCTTTAGCAACCTACCCGGTCCCAGCGCGGGCCACGCCTTGGGACCCTATTTGGTCTTGCTCCAAGTGGGGTTTACCTAGCCACGAACTGTTGCCAGTCGTGCGGTGCGCTCTTACCGCACCTTTTCACCCTTACCGGCACCGAAGTGCTTAGGCGGTTATTTTCTGTGGCACTTTCCGTAGGCTCACGCCTCCCAGGCATTACCTGGCACTTCGCCCTATGGAGCCCGGACTTTCCTCCCCCCCCTAATTTTCATAGAGGGCAGCGACTGTCCAATCGACTCTCCGCCGCGCAGGTTAACGGCACGACGGCTTCAGGACAAGTATTAAAAGTGCAGCATTGCCATCACGTTCGGACGAAACACCGGCCTGGCCCCGGAACTATTCGGCTTTCTGTTTATCGAGCGCGGCCTGATACAACACATTCTTGCGCACCCCGGTAATTTCCGCCGCCAGGGCAGCGGCGCGCTTGAGCGGCATTTCCTTCAACAGCAAATCGAGGATGCGCATGGCCTCGCTACCGACCGCGTCCTCACTCTCGGGAGCCGTCCAGCCGGCCACCAGCACGACGCACTCGCCACGCTGCTGATTGCTGTCGCCTTCGACAAATCCACGCAGCTCTTCCAGGGGCAAGCCCTTGAGGGTCTCGAAGGTCTTGGTCAACTCACGCGCCAGCAGCGCCAGACGCTCGCCGCCGAACACCAGCTCCATATCCTGCAGGCATTCCAGGATGCGGTGCGGGGCTTCGTAGAAAATCAGGGTGCGCGGTTCTTCCTTCAACGCCTGGAGACGGGCGCGACGCCCCACGGTCTTGGCGGGCAGGAAGCCTTCGAAGATAAAACGGTCAGACGGCAAGCCGGCTGCAGATAATGCGGCAATCAGCGCGCACGCTCCCGGAACAGGCACTACATTGATACCTGCGGCGCGCGCCTGGCGAACCAGATGGTACCCGGGGTCGGAAATCAGCGGCGTGCCCGCATCGGAGATCAGCGCAACATCATCACCCGCCAGCAAACGGGTGATAAAACGGCTGCCCTCCTCGCGCTCGTTGTGTTCATGGCACGCCGCCAGTGGCGTGCTGATACCAAAATGCTGCATCAACCGTTGGGAGTGCCGCGTGTCTTCCGCCGCGATCAATTTGACCTCGCGCAACACCTTCAATGCCCGGGCACTGATGTCGTCCAGGTTGCCAATCGGCGTCGCCACCACAAAAAGCGAGCCTGCAGTGGAATTCAAAGGACCTGGAGCAGTCAAAACGCACACCTCGATGATTGGCAAAAGCCACATTGTAGCGCGTCGACGCGCTGAAAATATGCCGTCACGGCGGATGTCGTTTCAGCCACTGTTAGCAACCGGCAACAATTGCACGACCTAAATCCACGGTTTCACGCCACGAACATCGCGCCTGAGCCAGTGCTTGGGTACACTTCCACGCTAATTTGTTCGGTATCAGGAACACTTACATGATCGCTTGCCTGCGGCTGCTCTTCGCCCTCTGCCTCGCTGCCTTGCTGGCCGCTTGCGCCAGCTCGCCCTCGTCGAGTCTTGGCGACCTTCCACGCACCCCGGATGCCAGTATCGAGCAATTGCTTGAACAGGCCACGACCGCCAGCACACCGGAAAAGGCCGCATTGCTGCGCCTGAGTGCGGCTGACCTGGCCTACCGGCAGAACAATGCTGGCCGTTCCTCGCAGATCCTGGCCCAAGTGCCCCTGAATGTACTGAAGCCGGCCGCGCAGATATTTGCCAGCACCCTGGCAGCGGAACTGGCGATGACCCGCAACCAGCCCAAGGCTGCCTTGACGGCGCTGGACCATCCCAGCCTGCAAAGCCTGAAGGAGCTGCCGGCCGATCAGCAGGTCCGCACCGGCACCGTGCATGCCCGCGCCTATGAAGCCGACGGCCAGACCCTGGCTGCGGCGCGCGAGCGTGTCGCCATGGCGCCTCTGCTCAGCGGCGATGCGGCCAACAACAACCACGAAGCGATCTGGGCGTTGATTGCCGCACTGCCGTCCGAGCAGTTGCAAGCGACCGGCAACCCGACGCTGGACGGCTGGATCACCCTGGCCCAGGCGGTCAAGGGCGCCGGCACACTGGAACAACAGCAAACCGCCATCGACACCTGGCGTGCGCGCAACCCGGGCCATCCGGCGGCGGTGCAATTGCCGACGCCGCTGACCAAACTCAAGGAACTGGCCAGCCAGCCTCTCAACAAGATCGCCCTGCTGCTGCCGCAGGAAGGCGCACTGGCGGCAGTCGGCAAGGCGTTGCGTGAAGGCTTCATGGCCGCGCACTACCAGGCCGAACAGGCCGGGCAGAAACCGCCCGTGATTGAGTTTTACGACAGCTCGCGCCTGACCTCCATCGACGACTTCTACGCCAAGGCCCAGGCCGCCGGCGTGCAACTGGTAGTCGGCCCACTGGAGAAGCCGCTGGTCAAACAGCTCAGTGCCCGCCCGCAACTCCCCATCACCACCCTGGCGCTGAACTACAGCGAAACCGATCAAGGCCCGGCGCAACTGTTCCAGTTCGGCCTGGCCGCTGAAGATGAAGCCCGTGAAGTGTCGCGCCGCGCCCGGGCCGACGGCCTGCACCGCGCCGCCGCCATGGTGCCTCGTGGCGAATGGGGCGAGCGTGTGTACAAAGCGTTCCGTCAGGATTGGGAAGCCAACGGCGGCACCGTCATGGGCGTCGAGTACGTCGATCAGCCGGTGGCACTGGCCCAGCAGATCGCCGACCTGTTCCAGCTGCGCAAGAGCGAAGGCCGCGCCAAGAGCCTGCAAAGCACGGTCGGTACTGACGTTGCCGCCCAGCCGTCGCGTCGCCAGGACATCGAGTTCATCTTCCTGGCCGTGCCCCCGCAACTGGCCCAGCAGATCAAGCCGACCCTGAACTTCCAATACGCCGGTGATGTGCCTGTCTACGCGACTTCCCACGTATTCAGCGCCAGCGGCGACCGCAACCAGTACCTGGACATGACCAACGTGATGTTCTGCGAAACCCCTTGGTTGCTCAACACCACCGACCCGCTGCGCAACCAGGTTGCCGCACAATGGCCGCAAGCCAATGGCAGCCTGGGCCGCCTCTACGCGATGGGCGTCGATGCCTATCGCCTGGCGCCACGCCTGGGCCAGCTCAAGGCGCTGCCGGACACCCGGGTCGACGGTCTCTCCGGTAACCTGGGCATCGGCGCCAACCAGCGCGTTGATCGCCAGATGCCTTGGGCGAAGTTTGTCGGCGGCGAAATCCAGCGCCTGCCGGACACCCCGCGCTGATGCCCGAGCGGTCCAGCGCACAAAGCGGCAAGGATGCCGAACACCACGCATTGAGCTACCTGCAACAACAGGGTCTGCGCCTTCTGGCGCAGAACTGGTTATGTAAACGCGGTGAGCTTGATCTGGTCATGCTTGACGGCGATACAGTAGTATTCGTCGAAGTCCGCTACAGAAAACACGCACAATGGGGTGGCGCGCTCGCCAGTATCGATGGGCGCAAGCGTCAGAAGCTGATACTCGCCGCGCAGTTTTTCCTGTTAAAAGAGCATCGCTGGGCCAATTCCCCCTGCCGTTTCGATGTGGTTGCCATAGAAAGCACACCGTCGGGCCCTGCTGATCTGAACTGGCTCAAAGATGCCTTCGACAGCTGACTCACCCGGCACCTTCACCACACACTTTTGCTCTTTGCTTTGCGGGCTGCACATTTCCGTGTCAAACAGCCGCGCTAATTAAGGTCACACAGATGGACATGCAATCCCGAATTCGCCAGCTTTTCCAGGCCAGCATCGACACCAAGCAACAGGCGATGGACGTACTTGCACCGCACATCGAGCAAGCCAGTCAGGTCATGGTCAATGCCTTGCTCAACGAAGGCAAAATGCTTTCGTGCGGTAACGGCGGCTCGGCCGGTGACGCCCAGCATTTTTCCTCCGAGCTGCTCAACCGCTTCGAGCGCGAGCGCCCGAGCCTGCCGGCGATCGCCCTGACCACCGACACGTCGACGATCACCTCGATCGCCAACGACTACAGCTACAACGAAATCTTCTCCAAACAAATCCGCGCCCTCGGCCAGCCGGGCGATGTGTTGCTGGCGATTTCCACCAGCGGCAACTCGGCGAACATCATTCAAGCGATCCAGGCCGCACATGATCGCGAAATGATTGTCGTAGCCTTGACCGGACGCGACGGCGGCGGCATGGCCTCATTGCTGCTGCCTGAGGACGTGGAGATTCGCGTCCCGGCCAATGTCACTGCACGCATTCAAGAAGTCCACCTGCTGGCGATCCACTGCCTGTGCGATCTGATCGACAGCCAACTGTTCGGGAGTGAAGAATGACCGTTAACCGCCTTAGCCTTTTGGCTATCACGCTGTGCCTCGCCATCAGCGGTTGCAGCACGGCAATCACCGCAACACGGGACACCCCCATCCAGGACGACCGCGGCACACGCACCTTCGGCAGCACCATCGATGACTCGCTGATCGAAACCAAGGTCAAGGTCAACGTCGCCAAAGCGGCTACGGACCTGGGTAATGGCGCATCGCGCATCGTCGTGACCAGCTTCAACGGCGTCGTGCTGCTGGCCGGTCAGACTCCGCGCGAAGAGCTCAAGGCCCAGGCCGAACAGGCTGCCTCGACGGTGCAGCGGGTCAAGAAGGTGCACAACGAACTGCAGGTCATGGACCCGATCACCCTGCTGGCGATCAGCAACGATGCGTTGCTGACCACCAAGATCAAGGCGCAGATGCTTACCGACAGCGCCGTACCGGGCTCGCGTATCAAGATCGTCACCGACAACGGCATCGTCTACATGATGGGCCTGCTGACCCAGGCTGAAGCCACTCGCGCGGCCAACCTGGTACAGGGCGTGTCGGGTGTGCAGAAAATCGTGAAGGTGTTCGAATACATCGACTGATGTAACCGTCAGCCACGAAAAAGGGCGCCGTGCATTGACTGCACGGCGCCCTTTTTTGTATCGGTTGTTTACTGGTATTGCGAGTACGGGTTGCCCTGGAACTGGTTGTTCTGCTGCGGCGCCTGTTGCTGGGCGCCCGGCTGGCCGTACTGCTGGCCCGGGATAGGGCCAAGGTTCACTTCTACACGACGGTTCTGGGCACGACCATTGACGTCGGCGTTACTGGCAATCGGATTATCCGGGCCGGCACCGCGTGCGCTCAGGTTGGCGGCGCTGACGCCTTGGGAAGTCAGGTAGTTGGCCACGCTCTGCGCACGGCGCTGGGACAGGTCCATGTTCAACTGGCGACTGCCGGTGCTGTCGGTGTAGCCAACGATCTGGATGGTGTTCTGGTTGAACTGCTTGAGGGAGTTGGCCAGGTTGTTCAGCGGCTGGTAGAAGCTGCTGGCGATAGCGTCGGAGTTGGTGGCGAAGGTGATATTGCCGGGCATGATCAACTTGATCTGGTCACCCTGGCGTTGCACTTCAACGCCGGTGTTGGCCATGCTTTCGCGCAGTTTTTTCTCTTGCTGGTCGGCGTAGTAGCCATAGCCGGCAGCGCCGGCGCCCGCGACCACTGCGCCAATCAGCGCGCCCTTGCCACGGTTGTTATGGTCGATGGCCGCACCGGCCAATGCCCCGGCCAGCGCGCCGAGGCCGCCGTACTTGGCGGTCTTGCTCATGCCGCTCTCGGAACCATTGCCGGCCTGTCCCTGGCTGCCATCATAAGGATTAGGTGAAGCGCAGCCGGATAAAAGGGCTACGGCGGTAGCAACAACAAGCAGACGACGCGGAGTGAACATGAAGGAAGCTCCTACTTTTGCATTCGGTGATGCAGAGGACGTGGGCAATGGACCTGTGCCGGGTTTGGAACACGACAAACGGTAAAAATTCCGTGAGCGAGGCGAAAACCGGAGCCAGGCCATGAATCATTCAGGTTCGGGAGGTACGTGCTCCCGACAGCGGTGGATCATTCAATTCAACGCTGCACAATGCGCAGCGCCATCAGCCCAACAGCCCCATCGACTTGGCCCGCGCCACCGCCTGGGTACGGCGCTCCACGCCGAGCTTGCTGTTGATATGGCTGGCGTGGGTTTTCACGGTGTGCAGGGAAATGAACAGCTGGTTGCTGATCTCCTGATTTGAACAGCCCTGGGCGATCAGTTGCAGTACCGCCAGCTCCCGTGTGCTCAGGGTTTCATGGTGAGGGGAGATCTCAACGGCGGCGATTGCCGGTAGCAGTGCCAGCAACGCCTGGTTCAGCACGTTATGTGGATGCTTGCCCAACTGCTCGCGCATCCACTGCGGGTATTGCTCCAGCAACCGCTGGAACGGTTGCAGTGCGCCCCCCGTACCGGCCTCGAGGGCGCGGGCCAGCACCAACCCGGCCCTGGCTTGCTGACCACACGCCAGCAACAAATGCGCCTGCTGGGCCAGGGCGATCAGGGCAATTATCTGGCGACCGCTGTTGAGCGCCTGTTGCGCCACGTCCTCAAGCCGTTGCAGCGCCTTGTCGGGCTGTTGGCGAATGGCATCCAGCGCGGCCTGTTGCAGCTCCACATGTTGCGGCAAGTGCGGGTGAAACTCCGGTGCGGCGGCGGCCTGCTCACCGGTGTAGGTCTGTCCCAGCCGGGCCAGCCAGGCTTCGGCCAGGTCGGTACGGCCCTGGGCCAGCCACAGCTCGCATTTGATCAGGGTGATCATCGCCAGGTAGTAGATCGGCGGCACGTCCCAGATGTGCATCAGGCGTTCAGCCTCGGCCAGTTCGGCAAAAGCTGTGGAAAAATCGCCACGCCGGCATTCGAAGCTGGCGATCACACAATGTCCGATCAGCACGCTGATATCCCGGCAGGCGCGGGCTTCAGTCAGGCCGGCGCGCAACCGCGCAAGGCCGGCTTCGGGCTGGTAACGCAGCAGCAACAGGAAACCTTCATAGAGCGACAACCGCGCGCGCACGGCATACAGCCGCTGAGCCGCCAGCCCGTGCAGGCGCTGCAGGCCCTGGCGCACTTCGTCCAGGGCACGCAGGACCTCGCCGCGCGCCTGCAGCACCCGGGCGCGGTCGTAATGGGCCAGGGCTTCAAACAGCGGGTTACCGACACGCTGCGCCAATTCCAGGGACTCACGATTCAGGCCACGGGCACGCCACAGATCGGCATCGACGATCGCCAGGTTGGACAAGGTCGACAGGCACATCAGGCGCTGGCCATAACGCTTGTGGGGCAGGCTTTCCAGGGCCTCGCTGCAATAGCGCTGGGTCAATTCACGGTCCCCTCGCCCGCGGGCGATGATCCCGCTCAGTGCCAGCCATTGGGCCAGCATGGATTTCTGCGCGGTGGCCGACGGCGCCGGCAGGAAACGACTGAGGTAGCTGGATAATTCCTGCGCCGCGTCCAACTGGCACGCCAGCCCCAGCGCCCAGCTGTAGAGCACGATCAAGCGCGGCGTGCTGATCAACAGGCTGTCGGGCAAGTCCATTTTCCAGCGCAGCAACATGCCGATATTCTGTTCCGCCAGCAGTTGTTCCTCGGACAGGTTCTGCACCAGGTTCGCCGCCACATCCAGGTGACCGGCCCGCAGCGCCTGCTCCACCGCCTCATCGATCAAGCCCTGGGCGTTGAACCAGCGACAGGCCCGCAGGTGCAGACTGGCCAGGGGTAACGTGGCGCTCTTTTCGCGGCGCGCGCGCAGCAGGTCGGAAAACAAATGGTGGTAACGGTACCAGTGGCCCTGTTCATCCAACGGCACCAGAAATACCTGGTGGGCCTGCAGGTAGCGCAGGATTTCCGGGCTGTCATGGGCCTCGCGGATCGCGTCGCACAGCTCGCTGCAGAAACGCTCCTGGGGCGCGGTGTCGTACAGGAACGCCTGCACCTGCGCAGGCAGGCAGTCGATGACCTCTTCCAGCAAATAATCGCGAATCAGCCCTTCGCCGCCGTTCAGGCCCTGGGGCAAGGCACCGTCGCTGCCGGCTTCGGAGGCCGCCAGCAGCCAGAAGCGCAGGCCGGCGACCCAGCCCTCACTGCGACGGATCAGGTTCTCCAGAGCCTCACCGCGCAGCGAACTGCTGTGCCGGTGCAGCACGGCCAGGGATTCGTCATGGGTCAGGCGCAAGTCCTGCTCATGCAGTTCCAGCAGGTGCCGCGACAGGCGCAGGCGCGCCAGATGCCAGTCCGGACGCTGGCGGCTGGTAACCAGCATCACCAGGCCATCGGGCAAATGATTGAGGAAAAATTGCAGGCAACGGTCCAGCACCGGCCCCTGGGCCAAATGGTAGTCATCGAGCACCAGCAGCAGCGGCGCGTGGACAGACAAATGCACCGTCAGCTCATCGAGCAGGCCATCGAGCCATTCTTCAAAGGCGAAGGGTTGGTGACGCTGACGCATTTTCAGCAAGCCCAGGGACTGGGCACCCAGTTGCGGGAAATACGCGCGCAAGCCTTCGAGCAGGCGCTCGAGAAAACGGCCAGGGTCGTTGTCCCGTGGGCTCAGGCCCAGCCACAGGTTTTGCCAGTGGGCCGGCAGGCTCTGGCAGAACTCGACCGCCAGGGAACTCTTGCCGAACCCCGCCGGCGCGCTGACCAGCAACAGCCGCCCTTCCAGGCCGGCGCCCAGGCGTTCGCACAGGCGTGGGCGCAGCACGTAACCGTCGGGCAACGGCGGCCTGTAGAAACGGCCTTCCAGGCTCGGAATCACCGCGCCGGCAGGCCCCTGGATTCGGGACAGATCAGTCATCGCCGGGCTCTTGTAGAAGGCTGTTGTCGGCATTACAGATGTCCGCAGACTAGCGGTAAAAGCGGCGGGATTGTAGATCTTTGCAACAAATGTCTGAAAAAGAACTGCGACAAAAAATATCCCTACAGACACCCCCAAACAAAATGTGGGAGGGGGCTTGCTCCCGATGGCGGTGGATCAGTCAATACATGCATCGACTGTCGCGCCGCTATCGGGGGCAAGCCCCCTCCCACATTTGAGGATCAGCGCAGGTTAGCGAACGCCGTCCTGGCGCAGGGCTGCCGGGGTGAAGTCGCTGGTGGTGGCGGTGAAGCCGAAGTCATACGCCTGCTTCTCTTCGTTCTTCATGCCCAGGGCCAGGTAGCGGCCGGACTGCAAGTCGTAGAGGGTTTCCAGGGCATACCACGGCACTTGCTTGTCGTAGTAGTTCTCGGCATGGGCTTCGGCGACGCGCCACAGTTGGCCACGGCCGTCGTAATGGTCGATCACCGCAGCTTGCCAGGTGTCCTCGTCGATGTAGAAGTCACGTTTGGCATAGATGTGGCGCTGACCTTCCTTCAAGGTCGCGACCACATGCCAGACGCGGCGCAGCTCGTAGCGCGTCAGGTCCTGGTTGATGTGGCCGGCCTTGATGATGTCGGCGTATTTCAACTTCGGATCGTCGATTTTGTAGCTGTTGGCGGCGATGTAGATTTCCTTCTTGCCTTCCAGTTTCCAGTCGTAGCGGTCCGGCGCGCCGTTGTACATGTCGAGGTTGTCGGAGGTGCGCAGGCCATCGGCGGCCGTGCCCGGCCCGTCATAGGACACCTGCGGCGCCCGGCGCACGCGGCGTTGCCCGGCGTTGTAGACCCACGCCGAGCGCGGTTCCTTGACCTGGTCCAGAGTCTCGTGCACCAGCAGAACACCACCGGCCAGACGCGCCGGCGCGGTGACTTGCTGCTTGAAGTAGAACAGCACGTTGCCGGGGTTTTTCGGGTCGAAGTCCTTCATTTTGTCGCGGAACACAAACTGGTCGCGAAAGTACACCAGGCTGTAGGAACCGTTGGTTTGCGGCGTGGCCTGGGTCACCAGGCGGGTGACGCTGCCGCCGCGATAACGGGTGATGTGGTTCCAGATCACCTCGACGCCACTTTTCGGAATCGGGAACGGCACCGCCGTCTCAAAGTTTTCCAGGCCGTTGCCGCCGGACACCAGGTTGGTCGTGGTGGCGTTTTTCTTGATGGAGGCGAACACGTCAGCCGGCACCGTGGCGCCGCGATGGGTCGGGTACACCGGCATCTTGAAGCTGTCC
Source organism: Pseudomonas sp. 31 R 17 (assembly GCF_900004915.1). Lineage (NCBI taxonomy): Bacteria > Pseudomonadati > Pseudomonadota > Gammaproteobacteria > Pseudomonadales > Pseudomonadaceae > Pseudomonas > Pseudomonas sp. 31 R 17. Next base: position 50,447 of record NZ_CVTN01000065.1, on the reverse strand, counting down.
GGGTAACGCTTGAACATCGCGTACTGCCCGGGGGCCAGTTTGTCTTTGTATTGCTCGACGTTCTGCGCGGTGATGGTGAACTGCGGTTGTTCGCTGGCGTACGGGTTGGCCAGGAAACCCTTGGCATCCACCGCCCCTGCGTTCACCGGCATCGGCGACCATTTGGGGATGGTACCGGCTGCGTTCCCGGCCATTTCGGCGCCCATCGGGGTCAGGCTGGTGCCCAGCTTGGCGGCTTCATCCGCCGACACCGCCGCCATGACGTTGCTCGCCAGGATCGACAGCCCAAGCACACCCACGTGCAACAGACTTTTAGTTATTTTCATGTTCTGGACTTCCTGAATACATACCACTTGAAAAGAGTGTGCTTAAAAGTTGGCGCCGAAGCTCAGCGCGACAAAGTCGCGGTCATCCACGGTACTGAACTTGCCACCAAAGAAGTTGGTGTAGGCCAGGCTGGCGGTGTAGGTGTTCTGGTATTCGGCATCCAGGCCCAGGCTGACCGCCTTGCGCCCTTCTTCGAAGTTGCCCCCAGGGCCTGGCGAGTAACCTTTGACGTCATGGGACCAGGCGACGTTGGGCTTGAGGTTGACCCCGGCAAACACGTCCGGGTATTCCCAGATGGCACGGGCGCGGTAGCCCCAGGAGGTTGCGGTGGTGTAGCCGTCGTTGTTGCAGTTGGTGTTCAGGCCGGCAGCGTTGGGCAGGCCGGCACCGGTTGCGGTCGAGTTATTGAGGGCGTTGCAGAACCCACCTGGCAAGCTGCCAGGGCCAAATACCGGGTCGCGGCCATAGCGGGCCTGGGATTTGCTTTCCAGGCCACCCACATGGGTCACGCCGATTTCACCGACGGTGGTCAGGCGGCTGGCGCCCATCACCTGGTCGAAGAAGTGCGTGAAGGTGGTCTGGAACTGGGTCACTTCCTTGCGGTTGTAACCGTGCAGGTCCTGGCCCGGCGTGCCCTTGAGCACGGACGCATTGCCAAAGCCCGGGATCGGCGTGACACCGGCGAACAGAATGTCGGTGGTGCTCAGTTGCACCGGCGCATTCGGCCGGTAGCTCAACTCACCGCTCCACGCGGTGCCGGTGGGCAAGGTGGTGGAGAAACTCAGACCGTAGAGGCGGATATCTTCCGGGTACTCGACGAAGTAGTTCGAACTGCCCGCCACGATCAGCGGACGCAATGCCCCCAGCGGGCCCAGCGGACGGGTGTAGGCCGCCGATGGCGCGCCCTGTGCGCTGAAGATCGGCGCACGGCTGTGGTAGTTCATGAAGTAGGCGCCGAATTCGGTATCCAGCGGTTCGAAGTTATAGTGCATGGCCACGCCGAACTGGCCGCTGTCGCGGGCATCACGGTCCGGGCCACGGCGCACGAGTACGCCTTCGCTGTTGACGTCCACACCCAGCGCACCCAGGGTCGGCAGCGCTGCGGCAGGGATGGTCGAGCGCTTGTTCAGTACCCGCAGGTTATTGCTGCAGCCGTCGGAAATCACGTCCGGCTGCGAGAAGAAGGTGCCGCAGTTGTCGGTGACGGTCTGGTCCCATTCCAACTGGTAAAACGCCTCGGCCGACAGGTTGTCGGTGAGGGTCTGGGACACGTAGAACATGTTGACCGGAATCAAGCCTTCCTTGATCTCGGCCCCCGGACGGCGAAACGCCGAGACGTCGATCGGGTTGATCGAGTTGATACCGCCGCCAATGAAGGTACTTTCGCCCCAGCTCACGACCTGCTTGCCGAAACGCACGGAACCCGGCGCGTCGGCGATCGAGTAGTTGTGGTAGACGAACGCATCGAGGATCTGCCCGCCGGAAGACTTGGCGCCTTCCTTGCGGTTGTTGTCGCTGATGTCCTTGAACGGACGGCTTTCGTCCTTGAGTTCAAAGTCGTACCAGTACTTGCCACGCACAAACACACCGGTGTCGCCGTACTTCAGTTCCAGGTCGTGGATGCCCTTGAAGATCTTCGAAAAGGTTTCTCCGCGCTTGAAGTTCAGGTGCCCGTCGTCGGAGGTCTGGGACAGGCCCCTGCCGCCGTTGTTGGCGCCGATCAGGTCGCGATTGGCCTTGGACGTGCTCCAACTGGCGCCTACCGACAGGGATGAGTCAAAGCTCCCTTCGATTTCGCCAATGTTGAAACTGACGCCGAATGCGGGCCCGGCGAGCGTAGAAGCGAGACTGACGGCCAGGGGCAGACGTGCCCGGCGCCAGAACTGGTTTACTGAGGTCATCGACGCTACTCCATGTGCATTTTATTGTTATGGCAGCGAGCTCTTTCGGAAGATGCATGTAACGGCCGGGATACAACGATTCCAATGCCGAGCGACAACCGGGCCACCTTCACCCGAAGCGCAACATCCGCGAAAAACTCTGGAAGGGACTATAGCCAGCAGGGGGTAGTGCTTGATCCCTCTAAAGTGTGATTTGCATCACCAACCCGTCTGCCCCGACCCTTTCGCCACGCCGACGAAGGTCGACGCGGCAAGGATGGCTGAAATTCCACAAATCACAAGTAAAGGCCTGAGATAGAGCATTGCCGCCCCCGAACGGGCACGGCAAGCGGCGTCACAGGGTCGACAGGAACGTGCTGTTGTTGGCCTGCCATTCGATGATGTCGATACGGATACGTTTTTTGTCGAGCTTGCCGACGCTGGTCTTGGGAATTTCAGTAACAACGGCGATCTGGCTCGGAATCGCCCACTTGCTCAAGTGGCCCAATTCAACGAACGGCTTGAGGTGTTCCTTGAGCTCACGAGCCCCTATCACATGGCCATCACGCAACACCAACAGGGCAAACGGACGCTCGCCCCACTGCGGGTCGGCCATCCCCACCACCGCTACTTCGCGTACCGCCGGGTGGCGGCTGACCAGGTCTTCCAGGGCCAGGGACGAGACCCACTCGCCACCGGTCTTGATCACATCCTTGATGCGGTCACGGATATCGATCACGCCGAACGCATCCAGGGTGGCGACATCACCGGTGTGCATCCAGCCACCGGCCCACAGCTCGGCGCCCTTTTGCGGCTCGTTGTAATAGCCCTCGGTGAGCCAGGGTGCGCGCAGTACCAACTCACCCTGGGATTCGCCGTCGGCAGGCAGGAAGTTGCCATCGGTGTCCATGATCGCCGCCTCCACCAGCGGCCCGGGCACACCGGCCTTGATCCGATAGGTGGTGCGTTCGTCTTCGCTGCCGGCCATCAGCTCGTCGTTGAGATGAGCACAGGACACCAGCGGCCCGGTCTCGGACATGCCGTACGCAGCCGTCAACTGAATGCCACGGGCCTTGGCGGCTTCGTACAGCGAACGGTTGAGGGCGCTGCCGCCGATAACGATTTTCCAACCGCCGAAATCCACGTCCTGGGCGGCCCTGGCATTGAGCACCATTTGCAGGATGGTCGGCACGCAATGGGAAAAGGTGACCTTTTCCTTGCGCCATAGCTCCACCAGGTATTCGGGGTCGTAGCGGCCGGGGTAGACCTGCTTCAAACCGAGCATGGTCGCCACGTAAGGCAGGCCCCAGGCGTGCACGTGGAACATCGGTGTGATGGGCATGTACACGTCGTTGGTGCCGAGCAAACGCACGCTGTCGACACTGCCCATGATGGTCGCCACGCCGATGGTGTGCAGCACCAGTTGGCGATGGGTGAAATACACGCCCTTGGGGTTGCCGGTGGTGCCGGTGGTGTAGAAGGTGGTGGCCACGGAGTTCTCGTCGAAATCCTCGAAGTGGTACGTCGGGCTCGCCGCCGCCAGCAGGGTTTCGTACTCGCCCACCAAGTTGGGCAGGTCGGCCGTCTTGCTGTCGCCGTCGGTAATCAGCACGGTCTTGTCGACGCTGGTGAGCTGCCCGGCGATCGCCTGGTAAAGCCCCACGAACTCGCTGTTGACCAGCACAAAGCGGTCCTCGGCGTGGTTCATGGTGTAGAGGATCTGTTCCGGCGACAGGCGCACGTTGATGGTATGAATCACCGCGCCGATCATCGGGATGGCGAACATGCACTCCAGGTAACGGTGGCTGTCCCAGTCCATCACCGCCACCGTGTCACCGGCCTTGACCCCGGCTTCGGTCAGCACATTGGCCAGGCGCGCGACGCGCTCGATCAGCGTCGGGTAGGTGTAGCGCAGTTTGTCGCGGTAGATGATTTCCCGGGTTTTCTCGTAACGCACCCCGGACATCAACAGGCGTTTGATCAACAGCGGGTATTGGTAAGCGCCTTCGGCGGGTGGGATAACACGGGTCTGCAACATACGACTCCCTTTTATGACTGCGCGGTCTTGGCGTGAAGACCTGCACTGTAGAGAGGTTATGTTGCAGCTAAATCAGCCAAAGGAATGATTTGCAGGGTCCGGTAAATGCTAGCTTTTAGCCATGATCTTGGACGCATGCAGATCCAATGTGGGAGGGGGCTTGCCCCCGATGGCGGTGTTTCAGCCAAGTATTTATTAGCTGATCCACCGCTATCGGGGCATAGGTATCTACACAACTTTGATATGACACCGACATGTGGCGAGGGAGCTAGCTCCCGATGGCGGCCTCTGGGCCGACCAGGATGTTGGTGTCGATCCCGGTCCAAATGTGGGAGGGGGCTTGCCCCCGATGGCGGCCTCAGGACTGGCCGGGATGTTGGTTGGACCGAGTACATATCCGTTTCTGCGGTAACGGCCACTTAGGGTTCCGCCCTGACGGCGGCTCACTTTTGAAAAGCGCAAAAGTAAGCAAAACGCTCT